>JACPJP010000003.1 GCA_016187495.1 Candidatus Woesearchaeota archaeon | reverse complement strand
TATTGAAAAAATTGCTTATGAAAAGTCTGGAATTATTAAAGAAGCTATTCCAGTCGTTACAGCAGCGGAAGGCATCGCTTTAGACACAATTAAAAAAATTTCCAATAAGAAGAATTCAAAATTAATCACAATCAATAAAGACGGCATTAAAATTAAATACAATAACCCTATTAAAAAAATAATAAATACCAATAATAAAATTATTGGACTAAATTATTTGACTTTTGATTTTAATGGATATAAAAACATTAAACTGAAAAAACTTAATGGGCGATTCCAAGCACTCAATGCCGCAATAGCAATAAAATCAATAGACACAATTAAAAATAGCTATAACTTGAAAATTAATGGAGATAATGTAAAAAAAGGCTTATTGAATGCAAAATGGCGTGGAAGATTGGAATTTATTGCAAAAAATGTTCTTGTTGACTGCGCGCATAATCCCAGCGGCTTTAGAATTCTTGCATCCGAGCTGAAAACTTTGAATTATAAAAACTTAATAATTATTTTGGGTTTTTCAAATGACAAGGACATAAAAGCTATATCGGAAATAATAAATCCAATGGCAAATAAAATAATTTTGACAAAATCAAGCAATGAGAGGGCTGCTGAGCCCGAAGCAATTAAAAAATATTTTAAAAATTCAATGATAATAAAAAACCCAAAAGAAGCGTTAAAACATGCAAAGAAAATTGCAAAAAAAGAAGATTTGGTTTTAATTGCCGGATCAATATTTTTTGTTGGTGAATTAATGTGAAAAAGGACTGGAAATACGAGATTGCTGGATTTGTATTACCAGTATAACCAAAAGATTTATAAATAGCTTTATGTTATACCCATAGAACAGATGAAAATAAGCAACCACATAACAAAAATTCAGCATCTTGAGAGAAGTGCCTTAAAGCTCAGCTTTAAAGAAGATTATGAGGCTTTAGTAGAGATATATATGCTTATTTCTGCACATCACATTAATGCTGCTTTGCATGCTTTAAAAATTATAAAGGAAAATAAAGATGTAAAACACAATCAAATATTTTCTTTTCTAAAGGAAGGCAATAAGTTAGGTATAAATACAGATAGTATAAGCAATGCCATGAAAAGACTAAATGATCTAAGGCCAAGTCATGTATATGGCAAGGGAGAAAATGGTGAAACAGCAAAGAATGCTCAGGAATGTTATGATTTAATAAAAGAAACTTGCATTAAAATTATAAAAAAGAATGGGGTAAATGAGGATGAAGGATAATTTCAAAATTGCAATAGAATTTGCAAATGAAATTAAAAAGTTAAGAAATAAAGATATTCTACAAATTATTTTATTCGGAAGTGTAGCAAGGGGAGAAGATACAGCAGCCTCTGATATTGATATTGCAATAATTCATGATTTAAGGAATGTTGACAAAATAAAAACTTATATTAACAAGTTTCTTCATGATAAAATCCAGGTTAGTTATTTCAGCATAAAACAGCTGCCCAATGAAATAGAAATGCTAAGCTCATTAACAGGGGAAGGCATTTTGCTTTATGGTCATCCGATTAATGTTAAGTTAAAATCAAAAGAACTAAAGCCAAAAATACTCCTTATTTATGATACATCAAAAATTCCAAGAACCGAAAGAATGAAGTTAAATAGGGCTTTGCATGGGAGCATATCAAAAAGCAGATACAAAAAAAGGGAATATGTAACAAAAACAACGGGAATTTTAAAAGAAAAAGGAATTGAAAAATTGGCAAAAGCGGTTTTATTAACAGACCCTAAAAAAGCGCATGGTATAATAATAACCTTTAAAATATATAATATAAAATGGAGGGAAATGTTAGTTTGGGTATAAAGTTTTAAAAAAGAAGATTTGATTTTGGTTGCAGGCTCTATATTTTTTGTTGGTGAAATAGTGTAGCTATTTAATCCTAACAACTTCCAGATTTCTTGGAGCCATTGTCTCGATGCGGAAATTTTTATGAAGCGTAGAAGCTAAATCGAGGCATCTTGAGCTTTCTCCGTGGTTTACAATAATCTTTTTAGGCCTTGGTTCGCATTTGGCAACAAAGTTAAGCAGCTGCATGCGGCTGCTATGGCCAGAAAATCCTTCAACAGTATGGACTTCCAGCTTTATCTGCACAACCTCATTTTTATTCCCATTTCCTCCATTAACTGTGTATTCCCTTTCTCCCCTTTGAATCCTTCTCCCCAAAGAGCCTTCCCCTTGGTAGTTGACAAAAACCATAGAATTCTTGGGGTTATCGGCCAAATGCCTTAAATATTCGACAGAAGGGCCTCCTTGCAGCATTCCTGATGTGGCTAAAACAACGCATGGCCCTGTTTCCTCAATAACTTGGCGTCTTTCCTCGGGGCTTCCTACTCTCTTGAAAATATCAGACAAGAAAGGATTCTGGTCTTTGTGGAAAATGAGCTTGCGGATGGAGTTGTTAAGATATTCAGGATACGCTGTATGTATAGCTGTAACGTCCCATATCAAGCCATCAATAAATATTGGTATTTTTTCCATAGCGCCTGTGCGTATCATATTCTCAATCACAACCATTATCTCCTGGCTCCTGCCAACTCCAAGGGTAGGTATCAATATTTTCCCTCCTCTTTTTATCGTTTCGTGAACAATTTTCTTAAGCTCTTCATCGCTTTTCTGCCTTTCAGGCATACTGCTCTCTTTGCCCCCATAAGTGGACTCTAAAAGCAGGGTTTCAAGCCTTGGAAATACGGTTACAGCGGGGTCAAGCAGCATTGTTTTCCCATATTTTTGATCTCCTGAGTACAAAATATTGTGCAGGCCGTTGCCAACATGCAGATGAACCATTGCACTGCCTAAAATGTGGCCTGCATTGTATAGTGTAATTCTGATATCTGGAGTTACGTCGGTAACCTCATCATACTCTAGGGTTATAGTATGCTTAACCATTTCCTTGATCTCTTCTGTGGTAAAGATTGGTTCCTTGGCATCTGAACGCTGGATTTTGACATAATCAAGAAGCATCAAAGACATTATATCTCTTGTTGCTTCTGTGCAATAAACAGGCCCTCTATAGCCATACTTGAACAAGTAAGGAACAAATCCAGAATGGTCAACATGGGCATGGCTCACAATTACCGCATCTAATTCATTTATGTTGAATTCAGGAGCCTCTAAATAAGGATATGGCTGCTGGTCTGATGCGACATCTACTCCACAATCCAAAAGAACCCTGCTTTCAGATGTCTGCAAAAATAAGCAGCTTCTTCCAACTTGGCGTCCGCTGCCAAGGTAGCTTATCCTTATCCATCCCTCTCTCTTTTCCCTAATCCATCCATCATAAATCCTGTGGCCGACTTTATCCAGGAATTTTCTCCTATAATCGCTGTTCTGGTATAAAACGGCCCTTATCGTCTCTATTAATTTTGACCTTATTGCAGGCTTTCGGTTTATTAGCGGAACCCACAAGGTTTTGCTTCTTATATCTCTCAAGATAGATCCTTGCTTTCCTATTGCCAATCCTGGCTTTTCCGCTTCTATAACTACCCTAGACCTTTGAGGGTCAAAGATTATTTGGTCAGCCCCTGCTTCTTCAGGGATTATCTTTTTAATTTCTGCTTCTGCCTTTTCCATGTCCATAGTTATGCTTGGATCAGGCCTTAATTCCACCCTTTTTTTGATATCATCAACTACTTTTTTGATGATTCCATTATTGTTTAGGAAGAAGTCCTTATCCTTCGTATACAATACAATATTTGCTGCCTCAAAATTTGCTTCGCTTATCTTATCACTAGGCAAATTCTTCAGTATTTCCTTAATAATCTCGTTTTCTGCCATTGTTAAAAATTTTTTTAATTTTTATTGTTCAATGATTTTTGTTTTATCTTATGCACTAACTTATTTGCGTGAATTCAGTTTCTTTCATATCATACTTACAATGAAAATAATAAATAATAGTGAAATTTTTCCCTCTGGCTTAGCTAAGGAAAAATTTCCAGATATGCCTTGCTATACACAACTACATTGGATTATCCACGCAGTGGATACCGAACTTCGTTCGAGTATTTTTTGCCTTTACATTACAAGTGAGCAAAAAATCTTATTACTAATTTTTATTATTTAATGCCTAAAATTTTTATTTATTTGTGAACTGAAACAATTCACCAATTTATAATTAAACTTAGTTGTGAACTCTATTGCACTTCACCAATGCTCCGACGACCAATTTTTTAGAAATTTTATTGCTTTAAAGAATCCTTAAACTTCTATTTTTACGCTGATTTCCTTTGATACCACTTTCTTTATGCCCTCTGCAGTTATTGTTACTATGTCCATGCCGTTTCCAGAGGCTATATCCCTCTGAATAGCCGCATTTATTGATTTCGCAGCTAATTTAACGCCTTCGTCAACACTCATATTTTCCTTGTACAAAGTTTCTAAGACGCCATAGACCATAACACTTCCAGACCCAGATGTGGTATAATCATCAATTTCCGCTATGCTTCCGTCAGGCGCAAGGTCGTAGATGTGAAATCCGTTTTCATCTTTGCCACCAACCAAAAAATGCGAAATTCCTGGAATCAAGCTTAATTTTCTTATGTTGCCGTAAACGAGCATGGAAAGCAAATTTGCAGCCTCTTTTACCGAATTTTCCCTCTCGGTCCTTATATTCTTTAATTTTAACTCTGCCCTTATATATTTTACCAGCAGCTGAACATCAGATACTGTTCCAGCTACAGTCACAGCTATATTGTCTGTGATTTCAATAATCTTTTCAAACTTCTTGTGCGCAATCAAATAGCCGGAAGTTGCCCTTTTGTCAGCAGCTAAAACAACGCCGTCTTTGCACATTAAAGCTACAGTTGTTGTGCCTGTTTTAAGTGTCTTATCTTCAACCATTTTTTTATCTTCAAGAACTCTTGAATTTGGTAAAATATATCTGGTATTTAAATGTATCGGAAAATT
>JACPJP010000002.1 GCA_016187495.1 Candidatus Woesearchaeota archaeon | reverse complement strand
CTTTGTAAAAATGATACTGCAAAAGAGCAGGAAAGCGAATTGACGTGGTGTGCATATAATTTTACCGTACTAGGCAGAGCTTACTATGAGTTGGGCATTGAGCCTAATGAATGGTAGATTTCTTACACACGACTGGGTTTTTTATGCTTTGCGCAAATAGCGAGTTTTCTGCACAAAAATATCAGCAAATCAAGAAAAGGATATAAAAACGATAATAGGACAATAAGTAATGTTGCAATGAGAAAAATAGGATTCATAATAGAAAAAGTTTAAATAGGATTTATCTATTTTTATATAAATTATATAAAAGATTGATGTTTTGTGTATGTTCAAATTTTTAAAGTCATAATAAGAAAAATGACAGATTCCAAAGACAACGGGCAGAAGCAAACTAGTTTAGACGCAAGAGTTGGAGGTTTAATCACTAGAGATTATGTTACAGGCTTGCTTTCGAGCCAGGATAGGTGGCTCAATGAAGAAGAATTAAGGGCAACCTATAACTCAGTTTTTCTAAGAATGGCATCTCCCGGACAATGGGATGTAAGGCTGCAAAAAGGGCAGCATATGCCTCAAGAAGCTATAGCAGCTGAATTAGGGCAAAGATATGCAAGGCACATATGATTACCTAGCAAACGAGGGGGGATTTTTAGATATAGGTAAAAGACCCCATAATCCTTACTCAGGTTTACCAATGCATTTATGGGATACTGCTTATAGGGCATGGGCTATGGGATTAGATTTAGAGACTAGGCAAATAGCCTTAATGCATTCCTTGCTCGAATACAAAGCAAGGGGATTGGAAGAAGCAAGAAAGATGTTTCGTAATTTAGAACAAGTATTTAGTAAGAATGTAGTTGAGGGTATAGAAGCTTTAACTTTTTGGGATGCCATTCTCTTAGATCACTTACAGCATACAACCAGAAGAATAGGCATAGGCGCGAGGGCAGAGAGTTACAATTACGAAAAAATACTTGCTCGTATAAGTAAAAATTCCGAAAGGCATAATGTAGCTGCTGCGATTCAAGATGCTGCTAACCTGAAACTAGACTCAAAGAAAAGGATTATACCCCTCGAGCTTACAGATGGAGACCCCATTTATAAAGAAGCAAGGGCTATGCTGCATAGAATGTATGCTGAAAGGGTTTATCAGATTTCGAGAGAAATCCTCGAATCAAGGTATGGCTCAGGCCAGGCTTATGACAACCGCATATTAACTATTGAGGCTTTATGCATAATAGACAAACTTAGGACAGTAGATGGCAGGAGTGAAGTTGAGAGGGTTACCAGAGAAGCTTTCGATTTCTTGCCTCATTTGGATGCGATGCAAAGTTTATTGCGCAATAGCGACATTTTCAACAATCCATTGGCTTTAGCAATTGCCGCGCTCAAAACTGAACTGTTAATAGAACTAGACCAGAGGGCAAGCGAGGCTAAAAATAGGAGAGACACAACTTTCGCAGTTTATGCGGACTTATTAGGGGAAAGATTGCTTGCTGCTGGAAGGCTTTATGGAGATGTAGCCGGACAAATGGGTTATACACCTAGATACACTAGCCCGAAACTATAGGATATTAATGGGCATTAACCCTCCTGCTCTTGCTAACATAATTTAATATTCTACCATCCTTAAATTTCCCAGTGCCTAAAAAATAACTTTCATGTTTTATTATAACGAATCCCGAGTAATTGTTTTTATCCTCAATTTCCAAATCCTCTCCTTTCATCCATTTTTTTGCTTGCTCTTCATTAACTTCAACAACGTTTTTCGTGGCTTCTGGCCCTATTATTTGCGAGCCTTCTATGCTAAGCCTGATTCCCTTTTCAAGGTCGCAGAAATACATACCAACCGAGTTTATTCTTAATTTTGAAAAATCTAATTTTGAAAAATCTTTGTTAACAATGAAAACCCTATTTTTGCTGTTTTTTGCGAAAGCGTAGTCTAATTTTAATTTTACACCCCATTGTTCCTCTATTAGCTTCATAATTTCTTTTGTTTCCTTGCTATTTAAGAATTTTAGTTCTGGCATATTATATGCCCCAAAGAGGATTCTTTTCCCTCATTATTTCGGCAATTTCCTTCATGATTGATTTTTCCCCTTCCGACAGATATTTTTTATGCTCTCTTAATTTTTTGAAGTGCTCCTCTGGTATTGCAGAATAAAGGACATCTCCCTCGTTAATCTGCCTTCCTACAGTTACTCTAGGCAATGAGACAGCTGCCTGCTTTCCTTTTTCAACCTCATTTATGCTCTCTTGGTTGTCCTGTATGCTTTTTGCTTCGGTTATCCTATTGCCATCATTTTTCATCAAAGGAACATTGACTTTCAGTTTTCCTTCTAAAACATCTACACCTACAACCGCAGGATTATTCTGCCTAAAAATATAACCCTTCATTATCTGAATCTTACAGGGCTTAACTAAGAATTCCAGCTCTTTGCTTTCCAGTTTTTTCTTCTCTTCCTGCTGCCATTTTTCAAAGTCTTCTATCAGCTTGTAGATGATGTTATTTGTTAGAATATGGACATTCTGGTAGGCTATTATATCTGGCATCAATGAAACGTTAAATCCCAATATTGCAGAGTTTAAGGGATCTTTTTCATAGCTTGTAGACGCATCTGAGATGTCTTTTTTTGATACGTTGCCTATAGATGCTTTTTTTATGCTAATATTTTTCTCCTTCAACAGCTTTATTAATGCTTCCAAGCTTCCTAATGAATCTGCTTTGATTACTACGCCTTGTGCATCTGTTTCTATCATAACCTCTTCCACTTCTTTCTTTATCTCCTGGCGTATTTTATCAGCCTCATCTTGAGTGCATGACCTCAGCGGCATTCCCGCCACAACATCATCAATGTCGGGGGCTGAGATTTTTATCCCAGTTGCTGCAGAAACTTTGGAAACGTGGATAAACTTAGTTTTTTTATCCCTGATGTCTTTTAATGGCAATGGCTCCAATAATGCTTTTACTTTTGTTGCTATAGGCTCTGTTAATGTCCCTATGATTATAGTATCATTTTTCTTTAATGATCCATCATAGATTATTACATCAATAGTTTTTCCAATGCCCTTATCTTCCTTTACTTCCAGAATAGTTCCTTTTGCCGGCCCTTCTAGGTTGATATTTAAATTTTGTTCCATATACCTCTGAGCTAATCCTGTAAGAACCATCAATAATTCAGGAATTCCTTCTCCTGTAGTTGCAGATGTTGGGATAATGGCTATTTGCCTTGTATAATCCTCTACACGATCAAATCTTTCTGCATTAAAGCCAAGTTCAGACAACTTACCAACCAGCTCGTAAAGCCTTGTGTCAAGAAGCTTTTGCATATTTTCTGACTGGGAAGCGATGTTTTGCATCAAAAATGCATTTTTGCTCTGCCATCCAGGCAATAAGTCGATTTTGTTTAACGCCACAATGAAGGGAGTTTTATACTGTTTTAGTATGTCTATACATTCCAGTGTCTGTAGCATTACCCCTTCGTTAATATCTATGACGAGGATTGCTATGTCCGCTAAGTTGCCCCCTCTTTTCCTTAATGACGTAAAAGCCGCATGGCCTGGGCTGTCTATGAACAATAATCCGGGGATGGTAATACTCAATTTTAATGCATCAAGCAGCTTTCCGCATATTTTTTTTATCGCTTCAAGGGTTATGTTGCTGCAGCCGATATGCTGGGTGATTTTTCCCGCTTCCTGCTGTGCTGTAGAGGTCTGCCTGATAAAATCTTGCAAAGATGTTTTTCCATGGTCGATGTGTCCCATGAACGTTATTATTGGCTGCCTTAATTTCATATTAAACGGTAATGGAATGAGTTTTTTAAAGGTTGTTGTTCTAATTATCAACAAATAATTTAAAAATAATGCAGCATAACTTACTAAAATGGAAAATGTCGAGGTAATGGCTCCTGCCGGCTCTTTTGAATCGCTTAATGCTGCGATAAAGGCAGGAGCAGATTCTGCGTACTTTGGGGTCGGTAGATTGAATATGAGGGCTAGGTCTGCAAATTTTGAGTATTCTGATTTAGGCAAGGTTGTCAAGATATGCAAAAAAAATAATGTCAGGGCTTATCTTGCGCTCAATACGATAATTTATGACGAGGACATTAGGCTGATGGAAAAAATATACAACAAGGCGAAAAAATCAGGAATAAATGCTGTAATTGTTTCTGACATTGCTGCAATGGCATATGCAAGGTCCATTGGATTGGAAGTGCATACGTCAACGCAACTTAATATTTCAAATGTCGAAGCTGTAAGGTTTTTTTCAAAGTATGCTGATACCGTAGTATTGGCAAGAGAACTGGATTTAAGGCAAATATCAAATATATGCAGACATATAAAAAAAGAGAAAATAAAGGGGCCTAGTGGCAATGATGTGAAAGTAGAACTATTCTGCCATGGTGCGTTGTGCGTAGCTATAGCGGGAAAGTGCTATATGAGCTTAGCAACTTATAACGCCCCTGCAAATAGGGGAGCATGCGTGCAGATTTGCAGGAGAGCTTACAAAGTTACAGATGTAGAGACTGGCAACGAATTAGTCATTGACAATAAGTATGTTATGTCGCCAAAGGACTTATGCACAATTGGGTTTCTTGATAAGATAGCTGATGCAGGGGTATCTATATTGAAAATAGAGGGCAGGGCAAGGTCTCCAGAATATGTTTACACGGTCACAAAAGCCTATAAGGAGGCATTGGAAAGCATCAAGGCAAATAGCTACACAAAAGATAAGATTCAGCAGTGGACAAAAAATCTGGAGAGTGTCTATAACCGAGGCTTTTGGCATGGAGGCTATTATCTTGGAAAAAAGCTTGGAGAATGGAGCAATGCATACGGCTCAAAGGCTACAACAGAAAAGCAGTATGTCGGAAAAGTGTTGAATTACTTTAACAAAGTCAAAGTTGCAGAGGTACTGCTGGAAGCAGGAGTCTTAAAGCAGCATAATACCATCCTGATAACAGGCCCTACAACGGGGGTTGTTCAGTTCAAAGCAAATGAAATCCTTAAAAATGATAAGGAAGCTGCAGAAGGCAAAAGGAAAGATAGCATAACCATCAAGGTGCCTGAAAAGGTCAGGAAGAATGATAAAGTTTATGTTATAAATCATGTTGCAGAAAAAATCATCAAGGCAAAGTCATTGCTCTGATTATAGGGTGCAACACAGAAATCTTTATATACAAGACACTATTCTTGAATAGTATCAGTTTTAGGTGGTTAAATGAAATATGGCATTTTAGCTGTGGTTTTTCTTGTATTAGCTTTGATAGGTTCTATTAGGACTGATGGTCTTGGGGATGACGCGCTTTTCTTTCATGTAAATGTCGTTAACGATGGGGCAAAAGACCTAGATGGCTTAAGTGTAAGGGTTCTTATCTATGATTTGGGCGTTGTATTGCAGACGAGCAACTTTGATTTACAAGATGGAGATACAGACGGCAAGTTCCTGTTTTTGGATAAAGAAGGTATTAAGCCAGGGACTTATCTTACAAGAATTACGGTAAGCAATGACGATATAAGGGAAGTCAGGCATAGATATGTTACAATAGCGTAATCTACGTAATCTAATCTTCATTTCTTAAATACGATAATTTTTTATTATGGTAACTATTCTACCCTTTCTGTGTATGAAACCATAAAAGAAGGCTCTGCAATAATAAGGATAAAGAAAGCGGAAAAAATATCAAAGGAGATGGAGGTTTTCTATAACCCCCTAATGAAGCTAAATAGAGATATAACAATCCTATTGCTGCAGCAGTTTCCCTCCATGCATCTTTGCGATCCGTTGGCAGCAAGTGGTGTAAGGTCAATAAGGTTTGCAAAGGAGCTGAAGTACAAATCAATAACAATTAATGATATAAATAAAAAAGCAGTAAACTCAATAAAAAATAATTTAAAGTTCAATAAGCTAAATAATAATAAAAGAATAAAAGTCTATAATGATGATACAAACCTATTCCTATTGAACTCCAGAGGATTTGATTATATTGATGTTGATCCTTTTGGAAGCTCAAATTATTACCTGGATGCTGCAATAAAGAGGATTTCAAGAAATGGCATTTTAGCGGTTACAAACACAGATACCGCCGCTCTGACAGGGACTTACCCGAATGCATGTGTAAGAAAATACTGGGCTGCCCCGAAGCTGGACTATTTAATGCACGAAACGGGTTTAAGGATATTGATTAGGAAAATCCAGCTTGTGGGAATGCAGTATGAGAAAGCCTTATTCCCTATATTTTCTTACTCCAAAGACCATTATTTCAGGATATTTTTTATATGCCTCAAGGGAAAGAAAATATGCGATGAGATTGCAGAAAAGCATGGCATGCTTAATAATTCTGGACCATTGTGGCTTGGAAGTTTATGGGATAAAAATTTAGTCAATGGGATGTATGCCGCATTATTAAAAAATGCAATCAATAATTCTAATAATAAAAATAGCAATTCAACGGTTAAATATCCAATAAAAAATATAATGCCCAACAATAAAAATATAAATAATAAAATAATAATTAATAACAACAAAAATGAATTATTAAAATTCCTAAAAACAATAAAAGATGAGTCAAAAATAAATTCTATCGGATTCTACGATTTGCATTATCTTGCTGAGAAAAAGAGATTAGGAACGATGGGGAAAAAAGAGGGTATTATTAAAAATATCAAAAGTAATGGCTATGGCTATATGGCTTCTGGAACCCATTTTTCCGGAACTGGGATAAAGTCAAATATTCCTTATGCGAAGCTATTGCCATTATTAAAGGAATAGTTTTTTATATTAGTAAATTCAGGTGCTGTATAAAAAAGAGGCAGGATGATAAAGACGCTTAAGTCTAAAACTAATTTGATTTATTTTGCAATAGCTACTATAGTAATTCTGATGCTTATCTTTGGTAAAAGAGGAGAGGATGAGATTGAGAGCTTAGAAAAGGAATTGGGGTTGGGGGAAAGCGCAGGCTCAGGTTTTCTTGAAGTTAATACGTTTCCAAACGATGCCGACATATATGTTGATGGTATTTTAAAAGGAAAAAGCCCTGATACTCTATATAATATCCCTGCTGGAATGCATAATATTGTAATTAAGAAAGATGGCTATGTGGATTATAGCGTGGAAGTAAATGTTGAAGCTGGAAAAAAAGCTTTTGTCGAGGCTGATTTGGTGGCAGAGGTTAAAGAGCCCCAAGTTCCGGAAATGGAAGAGATTATTGACGAAACTGGGACTATAGAAAACATTGAAGAAGATAAAGAGAACATTGCTCAAGAGCCATCATCTGGTTTGGAAATTAATAATACCATCAATATCGGCAAAAAGCTGCAGTTTTATTATGGCTTTAGCGAAAAAAAATTTACAGATACTAGCAGTATAGACTATGATATCTTCTCAAGAAGGTTTGACACTTACCTTGTATTCACAAGATTCAGCCCCGTAAATATCAAAGCTATCAACAAAAATATTGAAAATATAAACAAAGAAGATTGTGTTGGCGTAAAAGGGACGTTTGAGTATTTGTATTCAGGAAGGAGCTTGTGCATAATAACAAAAGAAGGCCAGATAGCAGCTATTGGGGGTTATTGGGAAAATACTGAAAATGCTGAGTTAAGCTGGAAGATGTTTGATTAGCCAATAGCCCTTCTTACATCAATTGTTTCAACAGAATTGACCCCTTTAATTCCTTTTATTGCTTCTTCCAAAGAGTCTGTAGAGCCCTTATTTTCGTCCATTGCAAAAGTTATTTTCAGCGCTTTAAGGCCAAAAGCGATAGGCTCATGCTCCGATCTCATTTCATCATTCTGCGAGAAATCTGCTATCTTTGCTTTTGCCTCTCGCTCTATTTTTGCTAACTCAGTTTGCGGTGAAGAAGGCATTATCTTTAATGTTATGACTACCTGGACCATTTTAATTTGGTCCTTCAAAATCACATGCATGGCATTTGTATTTAGTAGCTATATGCCTGCAGTGAATGCACCTGACAATCTGCTGCTTGCTGCAGTTTGGGCAATTAAAAACGGCAGTGCCTTTTGAGTTTGTGACGTTGCTCTTGCATGAGGAGC
Organism: Candidatus Woesearchaeota archaeon; assembly: GCA_016187495.1. GTDB lineage: Archaea > Nanobdellota > Nanobdellia > Woesearchaeales > GW2011-AR4 > JACPJP01. The sequence continues at coordinate 3,477 of JACPJP010000002.1, read as the reverse complement.
AAAATAATTTTTCCTTTGTCATCTTTTTTAGGATTGGAGTTTTATTTATAAATCTTATTGTTTCAATTTAATTTATAGCAGAGATAATATTGCTGTTTTCATCTATTTCAAATATTTTTCCTAAGAATTTTTCTATAGTGTAGATGTTTGTTTTTGTATGATTGGTGATTTTTGATGTTTTGATTTTTCCATCGGCAATAGCCAGAAATTGCAGTAGCTGGTCTGCTAAATGAAAATCTACTGGGGCTTTGCTTTCAATCTCTGCTGAAAGCCATTTTGCCGCTTCCCCTCCTACGACTTCTGCTTTTTTGCCCCTTTCTCCTAAAGAGTCTGCACCAAGCCTTATAGGATTGTTTGAATCTATCTCATCTTGGTCTTTTGAAAATATTGCCCACAAGGTAATTCCCGAGCCTGTTGATAATGTTTCATTGTAGTTAATATCAATCTTTACAGGGCATTTATGCTTATTCAGAGCCATTTCTGCAGCTTTTGCCTGTCTTTCAGCAACCTGCGCATTCTGCAGATCCAAAGACGCATGGGAAATTCCCTTTATTTGGATTAAGCTGCCTTGCCCAATTAAACTTATTCTAGGGGCATTTTCTTTCAAATTAGTACGGAATTCATTGAAACTATTGAAATCGGGAATTTTGTATATTGGCTTTATTGTCAATTGCACTTTACCATTGCCTTTCGGATAATAGCCTCGCTTTATTAGCTTGCACTCCACATTTGCGTATTTCCTTATTTGAGGAAGAAAAACATTGCTAAAATAGTCATATGTTGGGCTCCATGCCACATCGGTGCCCCCAAAAATATTAAATTTTACAGTTTTATCTGCAAACATTGATGGCATTAAAATTGACTGTAGAAAAAGAGGTATGGAGCCTGCTGTTTCTATATCTATATCTATTGCTTTTCCCTCGATTTTTCCAGGCCAGTATTTTAATTCTGTCGAGCCCAATGCAGCGCCTTCTGATTTCGCATTGCATAATTTTTCCAAAGCTTTTATGCAAAATAAATGCTGGTTTTTTAATCCTGGCTGTGGCCGGTTTTTTCTTATATCCGTTATTTCAAAAGGCTGCTGGGTTAATGTTGAAAGAGTTAGGGCTACCCTTGTAATAGAGCCTCCACCTTCCAAATAGGAACCATCCAATTGTATCATCAAAAATAAGAGAATTAAACGTCATTTAAAAATATATTTTAAAATTACTGAAGATTAATCATATTAAACGTTCTCAATGTCTTCAAGTATGCTGTCAACATCATCTAATTCAGAGGCATCAATCTCTTCATCAGTATTACCTACTTTAGAAATATCCTCTGCAACAGCATCTACGGGCGCTTCTCCTGTCGTAGGGACTCCATCGTTTTTTTCTTTTGTAGTTGGCGGTGTAGACTTAGGCGCGCAACTTGCTATTAAAACCATCATTAAAATTACCAATGATGCAATCTGCAGTTTTTTCAGCATTTAATCACCAATGTTTATTTATCTTTAATTTTTAATAATTATAAATCAAATAAACTATTCTTCCTCACCTTCTTCATTGCCATTTTCTTCGTCCTCATCTTCCTGCACATCTTCTTCGTCTTCCTCGTCATCAGCGTCGTCAGATTCGACCTCTATACCGATATTTACTTTATCTTCTGCTGTTTCTAAGCTTGCTGCTAATTCATCAACTAAAAATTGTTGTTCACCACTTAAAGTTCCTTTAACTTTTTTCTTGACTTCTACGTTGCCATCCCCTACTTCGGCTTCTATCTCAATTTCAGCGCTTGTTTTTGCCCCTTGTAAGCTATTAACAAGATTATCAACAATTGATTGCTGTTCAGGTGTTAATATCCCTTCAATCTCAACCTCAGCTTTCTGCTTTTCTTTATCTTCTTCCACAACTTCCACAAGATCTTCTTTACCTTCTTTCTCAAAGTCAGCTTCTTTATATACCTCTTTTATTTCCATTACAATCTCTTTTAATATATTATTGGCTTCTTTTAGAGCTTCATGCGCCTCTCTTGCTAATGACTTCGCTTTTTCCAATAATGCTTTTCTTTCATCCTCGACTCCGGTAGCCTTTGCTTCCCTGAACTTTTCTTGGGATTGTTTTAGCTTATCCCTTGCATCTGCCACTTTTTCGCTAAACGCAGCCACTTTTTCATCAATGCCTTCTACCTCAATGCCTTTTTCTTCCATCTCTGCAAGAATCCTATCAAGCTTTCTTTCTAAATGCTCGCTTCTCTTTAATATCCCCCTTACCTGCTCATTGACAAGATTTCTTGTGTGCTGCTCCGTTTTTGACTTTATCCTTTTCCATGCTGCGTTTATATTTTTTGCAGCATCCCTTATCTCTTCTTTTGTTGCAGCTGCTTCTACAGCCGCTTTCGCATCATTAATTTCGGTAATTTTTGCATCTAAATCAGCTATAATCTCATTAACTTCTTCCTCGCTTAATTGCTCGGATTCCTGGACTTTGCTTTTTACCTTTTCAAGATGGGCTATAATTGCATCTGCTGCCCTTAATAATCCTTGCTTTGCATGCTCTATAACTGCTTCGTCATCTCCAGACTCTTTTGCAGCCAGCAATAATCTTCTTCTTTCATTTATCTTCTCTTCTGCATCATGAAGGTTTTCTTCTGCTTTCTCAAATTTTTCTCGTGCCGACTTTATCTTATCTTCTGAAACAATCCTTGCCTTAAATTTCAGCCTTTCATCAACCTTTTTGATTTGTATCTTATCTAGCTTTTCTTTTAACTTTTCTTTATTCAACTTAGAGAATTCTTCCAAGCGTGCCTTGTCCAATTGAGAGAGCTTTTCTAATTGCCTTGCATCAAGCTCTGCAATCTTCTTTAGCTGCTCCTCGCTTAAGCCAGCCATCTTTCTTAATCTTTCTTCCTTTACTTCTGCTAGCCTTTTAATCTGCTCTTCCCTCAGCCCCGAAAGCTTTTCGAGCCTTTCTTTGCTTAATTTGCTGATCCTTTCAAGCTTTTCCTTATCCAAAACCTTTAGCTTTTCAATTTCTTTGTCTTTTAGCTCTTTTATCCTATCCAATCTTTCTTTTTTTAGTTCTGCAAAATTCCTTTCCTTGAGAAGATCATCTTTAGATGCATTTGATACCCTTAGCCTTTCTTTCTGTGCATCAAGCACATCTTTTTTCTGCTCTTCAAGCCTTTTCTGCCCGTCACTGCCCTCTTTAGCTATAGAAAGAGGAATCAAGCTTATCAAAAATATTGCTAACGCCAATATTGCCGCTATTTTCTTCATTTTTATCAACCTCCGCACCTAAACTTTATAAATTTTTAGTTCTACTCTAGTATAGTCAATGGCAATTTTCCAGGAAATATCTACGGTGTTGCACAATTAGCTCTTCCTTTTGGGCAATCTCATAATAAGAACATTGAGCCCAAATTTCCTAAGAATATTTTTGACTTTTTCTTCATTCCTTATGTCAATAACAATAGCAGATTTATCCAATTTTTCGTATT
>JACPJP010000001.1 GCA_016187495.1 Candidatus Woesearchaeota archaeon | reverse complement strand
TACCTTGTTGAAGGCAGATATGACAAACAAGGGAGAGTTAAACAGAAAGTAATTAGGTATCTAGGCAGTATAGAAAACATTCTTAAGAAATTTGAATTCTGGGATAAGAATCATTGATTATTGAATTTCCACGCAACGCCAAGAATAAAGGAAGATTTATAAATAAATAAAGGATTAATTATAACAAGATGGACTTCATAGCTATTATTAGGAAAGGAGAAAAACAGTTTGTGGCTTTATGTCCTGAACTTGATGTCGTTAGCCAAGGATATAGTGTTGAAGAATCTTTGAAGAATTTGAAAGAAGCGGTTGAGCTTTACATAGAAGAAATGGGCATACCAGAGGGAGCTACTTCTAAAGAGACAATTGTAGCAAGTTTTGAGGTTAAGCATAATGAAGTTGCCAGTCCTCTCAGGACGTGATGTTATTAAAGTTCTGAAGAAAATAGGTTTTGTTGAAAAGAGGCAAAAAGGAAGCCATATTATTTTAGCCAAAGAAACTTATGAAAGGGTCAGAGCAGTTGTTGTTCCTAACCATCGGGAAATTGATAAAGGAACATTATTGGAAATTATAAGGCAAGCCGGTCTGAAAAGGGAAGACTTTTTGAAGTTGATTTAAGGGTTTAAAAATGAACTGCTGCAATGAAAAACCAATAATAAGCCTTGAAGCAGGGCAAAAGCTCTGCAAGGGGCATTTTATAGAATATTTTGAGAACAAGGTATTCAAAACGATAAGGCAATTCAACTTAATCGATAAGGAAGAAATATTGGGAGTCGCAATTTCCGGCGGCAAAGATTCTTTAAGCTTATTATCTATATTAAAAAAGCTGTCAGAGCAAAACCCAAAAGTTATATTAACAGCAATAGCGATAAATGAAGGCATAGGGGGCTACAGGGATAAATCATTAATAACGGCGCAAAAATTCTGCGATAAGCTTGGAGTTAAGCTCAATGTTTATTCCTACGAAAATGAGTTTGGAATGCCGCTTGACCAAATGCTTAAAATTCTTGATGTGAAGCCATGCACAATCTGCGGCATTTTTAGAAGATATTTGCTCAACAAAAAATCAAAGGAATTGGGATTTACAAAATTGGCAACAGGCCATAACTTAGATGATGAATGCCAAATCATTTTAATGAACCAGTTCAAAAATAACATACAAGCTAGCGCAAGGCTTGGACCCAAAGTTGGAATTAAGGAAAATCCTAATTTTGTGCCAAGGGTGAAGCCTTTGTATCTATGCACTGAAAAAGAGGTTACAACTTATGCCTTCTTGAATGGAATTTTAGACGTTTTCAATGAGTGCCCCAATGTCGCTAAAAGTTACAGGGCTCAAGTCAGGGATATGCTTAATGATTTCGAAGCAAAATTCCCCGGGACAAAATATTCCATTATTAATTCTTTTCTTCAAACTCTTCCAGACTTAAAATCGAGATTTAAGAATGCAAAGGTAAATTTTTGCAAAAGCTGCGGAGAGCCTGCCGCTAAAGATAAATGCAATGCGTGCAAGTATGCTGATAAGCTGGAGAAGGCCAAGATTGCTATTTGACTGCTTTGTCTGCTAATTACCTATCTTAATTATTACCCCTTCATTACACAAAACCATCTTCAGAAGCCGCATTCCTAAAAGAAGTTACAAATCCCTCTGCCTTTTTTCCAAGAGAAGCATACGTTTGGGTTACTGCTTTGACTGCCTTTTCAGCCGCTTTATGATTTTTTGCAAGAATAAGCATTGCAGGCCCTGCGCCGCTTGGAGTCAAAACTGCTTCTTCTCCCACCACTGCTTCAAGCCTGCTATTTAGGTAATTGATGTCTATTCCATAAATTCCAGCCATATTCCTTACAAATGTCACTGATTTTTGCCATGAGTTATCCTTTTTTATAGCCTCAAATATCTTACCAAAACTTCCTGCCCTTAAGCCTGAAATCATCAAAGACGCTAATTTCGATTTATACTTCTCATCTTCTTCATTAAAATCCATGCATTCAAGAACCTTTCTTGCATGTGCAGTGCCACCCGACTTAATAATATCGTATGGCATGACTATTGCTGGAGTTATGCCTGATAGAGAATCTAGTTTTTCATATGCATTTTGGTTTCCCTTCCAGGAAATTAAAACAATGCCTCCAATTATGCACGGAACAACATTATCCAAATGCTGGCTTGGCTCTCCTAGAGAGGCATATTTTATTTTTTGCTCTGCAGTGAGGTTAAGATTGTGCACATAATTAAGAAGTTCTACTACAGCAACTGCACCTGCTCCAGATATGCCTAATCCTCCAGGCTTCACATTATTTGTGACAGAAAGCTGCAAACCCTTCCGTATTTTGAAATCATGGAAAATTTTTTCTGCAACTTTATATATGGTATTGCTTGCGTTAGTCGGAACTGGATAATTCCCATCACTTTTTGCTATGCGTAATCCATGAGCGGCTATTAATTTACCATGGGTCGTCATGTATAAGCCCTCAATCTTAGCACCAGCCCTGTCAAAAAGAGGTCCTAAATTAGCAGAAGTGGCATACGTCCGAATGGTTGCTTGTGCAGGCATTTTGACATTAGCAATCAATGGGTATTTTTAAAACTAGTGTTTAAAATAGGATGTCTGAATATGGGGGTTAGCATAATATTTTTGCGAAGAATTGAATTTAAACAATGAAACAAAATATATCGAAAAATCCATTAAAACACGCACAACCAAGCTAAAAATTAAATATTTTAATATATTTGAGATTCCTAATGATAATGTTTATTCAATACTTAAAAATTAATAATAATGAGGTTTTTGCCATGAGGAAGATGCGATAGCAAAAAACAATCCAAAGTAGTTGTGCACAAAAAATGAGAGGACAAAAATTTCTGATACATAGCCATAGAGAAATTTTTCTTATTATTATTTTTATTTTCAATGCCCTAAGAATTTAATGAGGCTATAACAAACAATGAAATTAACCCTATAAGAATTACTCGTGCAATTAATCTCCTTTTTGATAATCTTTTATAGCATCCATGAACTCTGCCCTGTCAAAGTCAGGCCATAATTTATTTGTAAAATAAAGCTTTGTGTTTACAGAGTCCCACAATAAGAAGCCAGAAGTTTCTTTTCTGCTGCCATTTTTTATCATCAGATCTGGAGGCAAAAAATATGAAGAGTATATGTTTTCTTTTATAACATCCTTATCAATGAGCTCCGGATCTATCTTTCCGGATTTGATTTGCATCCCTATAAGCTTAATGGCATCAACTATCTCTTCCTGGCCGTCATAATTTATGCAGAAATTGACAAAAAAGCTGTCATAATCTTTTGTTTCTTCCATTACTCTCTTTATGGAATCAACAACTCTTCCTGGCAAGTTATACCATTTCCCCAGTACAGATATTTTTATTTTGTTCTCATGGATAATCCTATTTTTACACAATTCATTGAACATATCAACAAGCGAGTCCAAAAGCCTAGGATAATACTCGCTTTCCCTGTCAATGTTTTTTTCCAAAATATAGAAACTGAGGATAGGGATATTTAGCTTTACCATCGATTTTACAGTGCTCTTAATTACAAGAAAATCCCTTTTATAGGCATCTTCAAAAGAAACATTGTTCTTTAGGGCCCATTTTTCAGTGCCATCTGTTGTTATAGCTATATGCCTGGGAACTTTTATCTTTAGGGAATACTTCCTTTTTTCTATCATGCTTTTTACGCTTTCTAGCATCAAAAACCACCCGAATAGGAATTATACCAAAGATTAGATAAAAAAGATTTATAAATATTGTTGTTTTTAAGGTAAAAATGGTGTTTGAAGCTGCTTTACCATTAACTGTTGCTATACCTTATTTAATCGGCTTTATTGTCTTATTGGCAGGCTCTTATACCGATTTTAAGACAAGGGAAGTTCCAGACTGGGTTAATTTTGGGTTGATAGGCATTGGCTTTGGAATCAACCTATTATTTACAATAATCTATTGGAAAATCAATTTTATTCTGGCCAGCATTGTGGGATTTGGAATATTTTTCGCTTTGGCATGGCTGATGTTCTACCTTGGCCAATGGGGCGGCGGTGATAGTAAGATGCTAATGGGATTGGGGGCACTATTTGGGATAGATTTTCTGGCAAAAAATTTTTTTCTTGTGCATTTTCTAACAAATGCCATGATTGTCGGGGCTTTGTACGGGATTTTATGGAGCATCTTTCTGATTTTTAAGAACAAGAGAAATTTTATTAAATCATTTAAAAGCTCAATGAAAAATAAAAAGGTCATGATAACAAAAAAAATAATGTTGGCTTTATTTATTATTTTAATTTTAGTTTCTGCAATTAGTTCTGATAATTTTATCAGGCTAATGCTGCTTTATCTTGCTATAGTTATTGTGCTTACATCCTACCTCTGGATTGCAATAAAGGCAGTTGAGAGCTCATGCATGCTGAAATATGTAAAGCCCCAACAGCTTACGGAAGGGGACTGGATTGCCAAGGAAGTAAAAATAGACGGGAAATATATAACCGGGCCAAAAGACTTGGGAATAGAGAAAAGCAAGATTAAAAAATTAGTTGAATTCTATAAAAAAGGAAAAGTAAAAAAAATATTAATCAAGGAAGGGATTCCTTTTGTGCCTAGCTTTTTTATTGCTTACATTATAACTTTGATGTATGGGAATTTAGTTTTTTTGCTGATTTAGGGTATCTTCCTAAGCTGCTTTGCAAAATAATCACCTTCATCATCTGAAATATGCATCTGCTCTGCCTTCCTCATAACGGCTGCAGGTTTTTTGGTTTTTTCCACTTTCTTAACTCCAATATTCTTTAACTGCTCTCTAAGCTTCAGCTCGACAGTTGACATTTCTTCCTCTGTAAGCTGCTTTGGCTTCCACTGAAGATTTATTCCGTCATTTTCTTTTCTTGGCATTACATTAATTGTAAAATGTGCTACTGTCTGCCCAGCAGGGATGCCATTGGCCACAAAAATATTGGTTCCCTGGACTTTTAGGTTCTCGAATAGGGAAGAAGAAATTTTATTTGCAACCGAAAAAAGGTGCGAGAGTTCAGCATCCGGAACCTGCTCTATTATTGGATAATGGTTTTTAGGCATGACAAAACAATGGCCTGGATTAGAGCCATTAACATCCAAAACGGCTAAAGCCAGATCATCCTCATATAATTTATAGGAAGGTATGCTGTCCCTAATTATCTGGCATATTAAGCAGCTTTCCCTCATTTTTTCAGCCATTTATCTTGCCCCCAGCACTTTCGCTATATCATCAAGATTAATGCCGCTTTCCTGTGTTTTTGTTTTATGCTTCTTTTCAGTTATACCCTCTTTGGATTTTTTCAGCTGTTTGGGTTTTTCCTGCTGCTTTTTCTCCTCAAATTCGGCATTAACCACTTTCTTTTCTTTGCTAATTTTTGGCAAGGGGACTATAACTGGCTCTTCTGCTTTTGTTCCCATACTATCAGACAAAACTTTTCTTATTTTCTTCAGCTCTGAATCCCCTATGGTTTTTTGCGGCACTTGAAAACTAAGGTTGTCATTTTCTTTTCTTGGTATTAAATGAACCATAAAATGCTGCGCTCTTTGGCCAGCTGCAATGCCATTAGCTACAATAATGTTCGATCCTTGGGCATCTAAAGAGCGTAAAGCGGCATTTGACAAGGCTTTGGATACTGCAAATATATGCCCTGTTTCTTCATCAGGCATTTGCGGCATGATTGAATAATGCTCCTTAGGCATAATAAGCATATGCCCCGGATTAGCAGGGTTAACATCAAGAACTGCAATGACAGAATCATCCTCATAGACCTTTCTTGACTGGACTTTTCCAGCTATTATTTGGCAGAAAATGCATTGCTTTTTCTGGAATTCCTTCAGTTCCTCAGGAGACATGTTTTTCAGCTTTTCCTGCAAAGCCTTTATCTGCTCAGGACTTAGCTGCTGTTGAGTTTGTTGCTCGGGCATATTAGTTTTTTTGAGTTTGTTTTTTATAAATATATTGGTTAGTCTTGCTGATTTTTGCAATATTTTTCATAGAATGTTAACATTTCATCAGTTTTTTGCTGATTTAAAGAATAATGAATCTCTCCTGTTTTTTTAGCAGGAATTATCCAATTGTCTCTTTCTAGCTCTTTAAGTGCTTGCTTGGTTGTTTTATCCCTCCTTAAATGAGATGGCAAGCCTTTTAGTACATTCTCTGTATGAGCGCCTCCCCATTTTTTCCACCTAACCAGCCTTATTATAATTCTTTTCTTAATTTCTTCTTTAGTGCATTCCATAATAAATCATTAAAGTAGCTTGTATATAAATTATTGTACACATATTGGTACAAATTTGTTCCAAAATAGTAATATTTTTATATATGTTACAATATATTATCTTATTAGGCGATTAATATGGAAGATAAATCATTATTTATAGAATTCATGGGGGATTCCCCAACTATAAGAGTTTTGGACTACCTATTAACCGAACGTGACTTAGATTTCTCTATAACAGATATGGCAAAAAATGCAGGAATTGGAAGAACTACTCTGTATAGGATATGGGATGATTTAATAAAAAATAAGATTATTGTGCCAACAAGAGTAATTGGAAAAGCAAAATTATACAAATTAAACAAAGATAACTTTGTAATTAAAAAATTGATAGAGATAGATGACAAATTAATACTGGAAGAACTTAAAAAACGTTCTAAAGCAAGAAGGGTTATTGTTGCTTGATAATTATAATCCGTTTAGAATATTTTTTGTTCCAGCATAGCTTGCTCATTTCTTCTTATTTTTATAAACCTTTGTTTTCGCAGCATGGTGCCTTTTAACCAGCAGCTTGAACACAATAGGGGCTAAAAATGTGCTAAACAATGCAACGGTGATTATTACGGTAAAGATATCCGCAGTGATTAATCCGCCATTGAGGGCTAAGGTCGCTATCACAAGCTCTGTGTCACCCTTGGGAATAACACCCCAACCCACAATCATGCCTTCCCTGAAAGTGCCTTTGCTGAGCAAAACTCCTATGATAGTCCCTAATAAAGTTCCAAGAAGATCAATTACTATGAAAACAAGCACTAAAAAAAGGTTTGAGGGTATTGCATTAATGTTAGTGTTCAGGCCTACACTAACAAAGAATAAAGGTATTAAAAAGCCAAAAGAAATCATATGGATTGAATGAGAAATCTCATTCATTCTCCATGGCTTCCTGCTTTCTCCTGCCATAAGAGTTTGCCTGACAAGCATGCCTGCAATTAAGGCTCCTATTAACGAGCCAACTCCCAGCAGCTCGGAAATGTAAGACATTAACAAAACTATGATTAAAGCCCTCATAAAAAATGCCGAATGCGATGTCTCTTTTCCAATAAATTTTAGTCCAAGCGGTATTACCAAAACTCTGAATAGTATAGCCATAATAACAAAAATCCCGATATCCAGAATCACATTTTGGAGTCCGATTTGCCCAATTGCCGAATGGAACACCACCAATAAAGAGCTTATAAGCAGCAGCTCAAAAACATCATCTACTGTGCCAGATGCGATTATAAGGTTCCCAATCTTGCTTTTTAACAGTTTAAGCTCCTCAAGGATGTCCAAAGAAATAGCCTGAGAGCTTACAGAAACAGATATTCCTAGTACCAAAGAAGCAATGTTATTGAATCCGAATAAGAATTTTGCAGCCAAAAATCCTGCAAGCAGAGGCACTAGAGTATTGAAGACTGCTATCAGCGAAGACTCCTTGAAATTTTTCCTGAATTCCACTAGATTTATTTCAAGGCCAATGAAAAAGAACAGCAAGATTATGCCCAGATTAGTGGCAAAGGAAAATATAGGAGTCGTTTCATCGGTAAAGAGAGAGCTTTTTATTATTGGTAACCCGAGTATAATTCCTGCTAAAATCTGGCCAATGACCCTAGGTAACCCGAAACGCTTGAAAATCTCAGAGAACAAAAATGCAAGCACAAGAGCAGTAAACATTGCAAGCAGTATATTTGCCATTTTGTCCATCTAAACTTGGCTTTTCGTTGTATATATATTTTCCTATTTTCCGCAGTTATTTTGAAGTCAATCAATTTTTTAAAATTATTCTGCCTTCGACAAATCTAGTGCTCGGACTCGCTTCCCTGCTATAACTCTCGCCCTCGCCCAATAACTGAAATAAAACTATTGCGATAATTAGGCGAGGCGGAATTTAGTGGCAGGACAAATTCCGCCGAGCAGTAAATTTCGTGAGCATCAGCGAACGGATTGAATTCTATCCGCATATTAATTTGCTTATTTTCCTTGCAGAACAAATAAATATAAAAATGGCAGCAACCAGTTAATTAAAATTATGAGGCTTGTGCTGGATTTGACAAAAGGAGTTGAGCAAAACGCATCTGATTATTTTGAGAAGGCCAAGAAAATAAAGAAAAAGATAAAGGGCGCGGAAGAGGCGTTGCAGCAAAATTTAAAGAAATTAAAAGAATTGGAACAAAAAAAAGAAAAGTTTGAGGCAGAAGAAGGAATAAAAAAAGAAGCTGTCGCAAGAAAGAAAGGATGGTATGAAAAGTTTAGATGGTTTATCAGTTCAGATGGTTTTTTGGTTATTGGTGGCAGAGATGCAACTTCCAATGAGATTGTGATTAAGAAGCATACAGATGCAAATGACATTGTATTGCATACCGATATGGCAGGAAGCCCTTTTTTTGTGATTAAGTCAGAAGGCAGGAAAATTCCCGAAACAACAATAAAAGAAGCGGCTGATGCGACATGCACTTTTTCAAGGGCTTGGAAGCTCGGTTTGCAATCTTCTGATGTTTTTTATGTTTCTCCCGAGCAGGTTAGCAAAAAGACAAAAGCAGGGGAATATATGGGAAAAGGGGCTTTTATGGTTTATGGCAAAAGTAATTATGTGGAGAATAAGGTTAATTTGGCTATAGGAGTTACAAAAGATATGGCTGTAATGTCCGGACCTTTAGAATCAATTAAGAAAAATTGTGAAAAATTTGTTGCTTTGAAACAAGGAGATGAAAAAGTAAGCAATACCGCTAAAAAAATCAATTATAAATTAGGCGGAAATCTTGATTTGGATGAGATAATAAGGGCATTGCCTGCGGGCGGGTTTAATTTCCAATAAGGTTTATCCAAACCCATTTTTTAATTTAATCGAAAGCAAACCGTATACTTCCCAAGTTATAACCGAAAACCAAAATATTTATATATCTACGATATATATCTAGAATATATCTCACTGGTGGCTTTCATGGACTTCACTTACAAAGGAAAACCAATATTTCCAACTAAAACAGTGTTAAATGAATTAAGCGAAATTGATGTAGATTTATATGAAGTTCCAGAAATTCTGGAAAAAGGATTTGAGATAAGAAAAAGAAAAAAGAACATTATTGAAAGAGGCGTTCAAAGAGGAAACAAAGTAATAAATGTTGTAGTGGTTGATTTAGGAGATTACTGCAAACTAATTCATGCGGGCGAATTTACATTAAGTAAAAAATTCAAAAAGCTGATGAGGGATAAAAATGGAATTTGAAAATTTAAAGCTGAAATGTGAATGCGGCGGAAAGATGGAAAAGATAAGAACAGAATGGAAAGGCATAGAAGTAAGAGGATGGAAATGCACTAAATGCAATGAAGAAATAATAAATCCAACAGATGCACAAAAAGCATTAGAAATGGAAAGAGCAAGAAGTAAAAATCTCCTTACAGTGAAATTAAGAAAAGTAGGGAAAAGCAATGTTGTAACAGTGCCACAACCAATAATAGAAGCTGAAAACTTAAAAGAGGGGCAAAAATTAGAATGGAAAATAGAAGCTGGAAAACTTGTTTTAACACAATAACTTGGGCATTATAAATGATAAAAAACTGCGTCCCACAGTCCAAAGTTCGCTTTAACTCGTTTTTGCTTCTACATTGGTGCACTAAAATTTTGACTTGTTTCGGAATAGTGCACATGCAAAGAAACCTACGGTGTTGCATAAATAATAGAATAGGGTAACTTCTACTTGACTCTTTATGCAGGCACTCTTGCATCGGCATAGCTTTTCATTCTTTGGTATGCCAAAAATCTTCTTTTTACCTCTCCAATCATGTTAGGTATTGTTTTT
>JACPJP010000006.1 GCA_016187495.1 Candidatus Woesearchaeota archaeon | reverse complement strand
TCTTTTCCCTTTTCGCCTCAAAATCCCTCAGCTTTTTCGCGTTTTCATTTAAAGCCTTTTCAGCGCCTTCAGTCTTTTTCTTTATTTTCTTGGCTTTTTCAAAATAAGCAGAAGCGTTCTCATCAATGCTTTTTGTCAGGTCCAGCACCAGCCTTGTCATTTTAGTATGTTAGCCATAGATTGTTTTTATATTTATTGCGGCAAACAGCTTCATCCAATAATTACTTCTATTCATAAAAATTAAAAAATAATCAAAAATCCTATAAAAATCTAGGCGACGCCAACGCGCGTCGCATTTATTGGTATGTGAACTTGAATAACTCGCCCTGCATTACGGGGCGAGAGGGTATTTCATTGCTTAAAATCATAGAGATATAGCTAATCACCACCCCCATTTTACAGAATTTTAACTCAAGCTCTTACCCACAAAGGGATGTTCTTCTCTCTTGCAATCTGTATGCCTATAATTATCCTTACGTTATAGGCAATGAATCTCATCGCCATTTCTCGTCTTCTCATATACCATTTTATGGCATAAAGTTGATCTCCATACCTACTATTCAATGCAGAGAACACAGCCTCAACTTTTGACCTTTGGTGATAAATTCCTTCACAAATGAAGGATAAATTTTTCCAAAGTTTATAGAGCTTATTCCAAATAGAAAATCCTGTTGGATTTACATTCTTTTTGAATGGAGAGAAAAAAGCCCCTTTTTTATTTGCTACGTATTCTGCATTCTTCTTTCCGCTATATCCCTTATCTGCTATAACTAATCCCAACACTCTAAATGGCTTGAGAAGTTTTTTGAGAAATGGTGAGTCATTTCTCTTAGAATTCGAGATTTTGAAATTTGCTATAAGCAAACTGCAAAGACTTACCGCAATGTGTATTTTATCAAAGTCTTTCTTCAAAATCTTCTTCTTAGATTTTATACAGAACCAAATACTTCTTCCAACCAACCTTATTCCCGACGAGTCTAGAAGCAAATCGACAGGTTTTTTAATCCAAGCTTCAATAAGCTTCTTGTTGAAGTTCGATAAGAAGCTTAGCGTAAACATAAGTGCATAATTGTTTATTGTGCTTTTGCACGGCAACTTATCAATTTTAAGCATCTCCATCAGCCTCTTATCAAATCTCATCTCTGCTTCATAGTCCGCATATTTCTTGCGGAGCAGAATCCGCAAGATGCAAAGGACCAATACGATGCGGTAATCGTATGGTCTTCTACCTTTACCAACTTTCTTGGTTGGTTGTGGAAGTAAAAGGGCAATTGAGAGAAGAATCTCAGTCCCTTTTTGCAATAGAACTCTATTACGAATAGAGTCTATTTGTGGGTTGAGCCGAATATTCGGCTTACCCATTTTATTTTATCATAGAATTTGATGGTTAATCTATTTTTTGGATGAAGCTGCATTTGTAGTTATTATTAAGTAATAATATAAT
>JACPJP010000028.1 GCA_016187495.1 Candidatus Woesearchaeota archaeon | reverse complement strand
TCTCCCTAATTTCCTCTACCTTGCCTTTTCCTATTAAAAGATCCGCAATTTCCGCTGGCAAATTAGCAATATCCTCTTCTGCAAAAGGCCCGTATTCCTCTAATTCAGTGCCGACAAACTTAGGGACAGAATACAAAAATCGGACAAGCCTTGTGCTTTTCGCTTCCTCCTTGTTGTTATTAATATCGTTTGCAGCTTTGCTTGTAGCATTAGTTTCTTCTTTAGCCATCTTTTCTTGATGCTTTGCTTGCAAAATAATCGGCTTTCCATCCATAACATTGTAAATAACACTCCCCCTATAAGCATTAAGGACATTTTCAATATCTCCTAAAAATTTCTTCTCATTATCAAGCAAAGATGAGGTGTCTATGACATGGGACTTGGTCCTGCTTTTTATTAATGCAATATTCAGTATTTTTTTCTCCCTTCTTTCGTATATTTCCTTGATCAGCCTTCTTGCATTGTCTATCTGCTTCTCAACCTTTTTCTTCTCATCATAAGAAAACAGAGCATCTTCCCTATTTAGCATATCCTTTTTCTCATTAAGGTATTCAACAAAATTGTCAAAGAAACTAGGCTCCAGCTTCTGAAGGTCAGCAGTATCCTTCTCCCTTTTTAGCAGCTCAAAAAGAGTCTCATATGTAATATTCACTTCTTTTGATTCCATATTACCCCCAACATGCTGATTAATGCACATATATTTATATAATTTCCCCTTTTTACATGGATTATGGCAGAACTAATATTCAAAGACCTTTCTTTCGAGGATAAAGAAGAAAAGGTAAGAGCAAAGTTCCTTAAATTGTTCTATTTTGAGGTAGAGAAATCTGTGCTAGAAAGCATCGGAAACTTCAAAATAGACGGCAATAAGATTGAATTTGTGGATATCAGTGACAAAAAAGCCCAGAGAAAGTTTAGCATGCTTTTATCAAGGGGATTTATACAGCTTAAAAACAGGCTAAACAACAAACCCACAGTATACATTCATAAAAACTCAGGAATCCCATTAATGGGCACAAATTATTTTGGATTGATAGACAGGGGCACTAACTTAATTGAAGTAAAGCCGATAACAAGCTGCAATTTAGGCTGCATTTATTGTTCTGTTGATGAAGGCCCTTTATCCAGAAGAAAGGTGGATTTTGTCGTCGAGAAAGATTATCTTGTAGAAGAGCTGAAGAAGCTGGTTGAGTACAAGCAGGAAGGTTACATTGACATCCATATAAATGCGCAAGGAGAGCCTTCTCTATATGCGGATATGGTTGAGCTAGTAGCAGATATAGCTAAAATATCTAATGTAAAGAGCATCTCTATAGACACTAATGGAACTTTGCTTACAAAACAGCTTATTGATGATCTAGCGAATGCTGGTTTAACAAGAATAAACCTTTCTCTAAATGCACTTGACCAGGAAATAGCAGACAAGATGGCTGGCTTTCCGTACAACCTAAAGAAGGTCAAGGAAATGGCTTATTATATACCAAAAAAAATGGACTTAATAATAGCACCTTTATGGCTGCCGGGCTATAATGATGACGAGCTTGTTAAATTAGCTAAATTCGCAAAAGAGGTAGGGGCAGGAAAAAACTGCCCTGCAATAGGCATCCAGAACTTTTTATATTATAGATTTGGCAGGAACCCGGTAAAGCAGGTAGAGATGGACATTTTCTACAAAAAACTGCAGGAATTAGAGCAAAAACATGGCTTAAATCTGATTAATAAAGACTATATGTTCAAAATCAAAAAATCGAGGGAGTATCCAAAACCGTTCAAAAAAGGGCAAGTTATAAAGGCGCAAATAGTATGCCCTGGGAGATTTCATGGAGAGATGTTAGCTGTTGCTTCAGACAGGCTAATTTCCGTGCCAAACTGCCACAAGGAAGAAGGCATTGTAAATTTAAAGATAAGAAGGACAAAGCATAATATATTTCTTGGTGAACTTCTAAAGTAGCCCAAACATAACTGAAATATAAAAACGATAAGAAAAAGAAAAAATTAAGGAAGTTTTAGCTTCCTTTATTCTGCAGCTTCCTCTTCTTCCACTACTGGTGCTTCAGTTGGCTCAGCAACTGTTATCGCACTGCCAACTTTCCTTACTTCTACCTTAGCACCCTTTAATTTAGCCTTGTAGTCACCATAGTTAGCAACCACTACTGCTGCATTTCTTGTGTCATCTGCAGCATAACCAGCTACTAGCATTGCCACATTTCCTGTTCCAACATCATACAACTCGACTCTTCCTACTCCTGGTTCGAAGCCTGCTGTACAGTCTGCTGGGTTTCCTAGCACTTCTGCAGCTGCTGCATTAGCACAAGGCCCTCCAACAAGGATTGAGTTCACTACCTCAATATCTGGAACTTCTGATGCTAGCTTTGTTGCGCCAACATCAATTCTTTGTACAGTAACAGCTCCACCGCTTGTTGCTGCTGCTGTAGTAAAGGTTGTTCCTTTTGCTGTTATGTAAACCAAAGCTTCTCTTTGGTTCTTTGGATACTCTATCTTTATTGATCCAGGCTCGCTTGATGGGCTTCGTCTAGTTATGAATGCACCATAGGCTGTGTATGCATATTGTACATTTGTCTCGCCATCGGGCGTCCTTTCTGTAATTGGTGTAACTAGACCAGATGAAGCTCCAGCTCCATGCACAGCAAGTGCAACCTTTGTATCAGAATCAGATGTTATTCTGACCCCGTAATCAGTTGCTTGTAGTGTCTCTACATTATCTTGTGTACTGCCTCCATCTCTAGTGTTATCTGGCGTCTTAAATGTAACGTTTATGTCATGGTTTGTAGCAGCTTGCAGGGATTTATTGTTTATTCCAATTTCCATCCCATACCATGTCGTTATGTTTACTGTGGCGTTAGGATCTGTACCCAACGCTCCGCTTGCATCCAAGTCAACTTGGATGTTAAAGTCATTAGCACTAGCATCAGCATCAGCTGAAAGATAAACCCTATAATCAGCTCCGCCTATCTTTAATGTTGCTAATGGTGAACTGTTGGTATAACTCTGCTCAAGTGTCTCACCACTTCCCAAATTCTTGAACTTCAACACCGGACTGTCTGCACTAAGCTTGTCTGCACCCTTATACTGCAATACATAAGTTTTCCTGTCTCCCCTCTTTTCTGTGCCATCACTTAAGATGATATAATCATCTTTGGTTATGTTCCTAGCTTCCCAATTAATCAATGCCTTATCTTTCTCTCCGAATTCTAGTGCGTTAGCAGCAACAGCTTCTGCCAATGGAAGTTTTATATCATTGCCATCTCCATCCTTAAACTTAAGTACATACCTTTTGTTGCCACTTGTTTCTAGTTCAATAGTTTCTATTGGCTCCTCAGTAAGGCCTTTATACTCAAAATCCCAGTTATTGGTAAATAGTACTTGTGGCTCGTCCAAGTCTGGGTTTTCGCTTAGCTTGCCGCCAGCAGGTACATAAAAGTCGTCGTCTGCTGTCATGTTGATATGAATTCTATTCAACTTAAATGTAGTGTTGTCATTAGTTCCTTCAATAACAACAAGCGCATCGTCTATGGTATCATCACCAACCTTAAGGGCGGTAGATGAAACCACATCCCTTATGTCTGTATCCTTCAACTCGACTTTTTGAGCTCCAAGGAAAAATTCTGCATTATGGACACCGCCAGCATAATCCTGATATAGTATTTCCGAGACACCAATTACGGTTCCATCAGAAAGCTTGTCTGTTTCTCCATCTAACAAGTCTCTTGTCCCTAGGCCATTTACTGTAAACTTAGCGCTGTCTTTGTCTACAAATGATAGCGTAACCTCATAGTCCTTGCCACCAATTGTATATGTTTTTGTAGCACCTTCATTTAAAGTATCGTGAACTGCTCCACTCATTAAGACTAATTTTACATTAGCACCAGCACTTGTCGTAGAAGACGTTCTTCTTGCCTGCACTATATTATAGTCCTTTCCGAACATAGGAAGAGTTGCATCTTCTATGTCTGTTAGGTACAATCCTGTAGCTGTTGCTGCACCGGCACTATCATCCACATCTGACTCAAGAGCAGTTGTAAATTCAAACATGTATCTTCCTATTTCCTGCCCTGATTTAAAGTATAGGAAATCTGCTGTAACATCCCCATCATCTTCTGTAAAAGTTACAAATCCCGACTTAACACCCGTACCAGGACCTAGCAAATATAGGTATTGTTTATAAGGTGCGTCTCCTTTTCCATTTGTAACAGTTCCACCTGCCAAAGCATCTAGCTCGCTATCATCAATAAATGTGGTAATATTCCTTATTGTCTCCGTATTGCTAGCCGATGTTCCAACATTCTCGCTTATTTCCAAAATCTTTGTGCTTGTCCCAACTTTCCACGCATCTCCTTCAACAGCAACTTCTGCTCCATCACTCTCAGCAGGCTTTGTAGCAGCAAATTGCAAGCTAACAGCAATATCAGAAACTCCAACTACATCTGCAGCTGCAGCTTTATCTCCTATAACTAGAACTCCAGCAAATTTACCGTCTTTTATATATTGGCTAGGGTAATTAGCTAAGTCAGCAGCCATTGCTCCAAAAATGGTGGCTCCAACCATTGATGCTCCTATGCCTAAAGCAGAAATCCTTTTTATTGTTTTTTTAAATTCCATCTGAACTAAACACCTCCTAGTGTTTTTTTTGTTTTATTTTATCATATATGAAACTCCATAAATACGAGTTTCTAGGCAATTGAATGAAAGTAATCATATTTAAACCTTACGGTTAAGTTACTTACTACAAGATATATGTTGTAGTATATAATTATATAGTTATTTAGCATCAATTCAAGAGTTTAATGCAAATTATTATATATAAATCTTTATGTTTTTGGCACGATGCAAACTAAAAAGGCGCTATTGGTCTTTATTGCGTTTATCACAATCTTGGCCATAATGCAGTTCACAGTCCCTAATATTATAGGCTTCGACGGCTATTACCACATAAAAGCTGCTGACATAATAAAAAATAATGGATTTGTCAAGGAATTCCCATGGGCTAAACACACAATATTGTCGGACAACTACGCAGACATACAATTATTGTTTAGGCTCCTTTTAATGCCATTCACTTTCTTTGGGCTTAATTTAGGGGCAAAAATTGCATCTGTTTTATTTTCCGCAATATCACTTGGAGTATTTTATTGGTTTTTAACTCAAAACAAAATAAGATATGCATTTCTTTGGACTTTGCTTTATTTGTTTACATCTGAATTTCTGATGTACCGCTTTATGCTGCCAAGGCAGATGCCTTTGGTCATAGCCCTGCTTATTCTGACAGTTTATTTCCTGCAAAAAAAGAAATATTTGTTTCTTGCATTAACAACTTTTGCCTTTGTTTTATTGCATGGTAGTTTTATTTTTCAGATATTGATCATCGTTTTATATCTTGTATTGGAAAAAATATTTATTAAAAAAATTGATTACAAATTAATATTGTATCCGTTCATTGGACTTATTATTGCTTTATTATTCAACCCCTATTTTCCAAACAACATTTTATTTCTTTACACTCAAATATTCAAGGTAAATCTCGTTGCTAACTTATTCAACGTCGAATGGAAACCATGGACGTTTTTAGAGTTTATTCAAAATAATGTTTTGGTTTTGATTTACATTTTGATTTCATTGCTTATACTTTTTAAGAACAAAAGAGTTATGAAGATACAGGCATTATTTCTTTCATTAACCATATTTTTCTTTAGTTACACCTTACTGTCCAGAAGGATGCAGGAATTTTTGGTTCCGTTTTCAATTTTTGCATTAGCTTTTTTATTCAATGATTATCATGATAGGATAAATAAAAATAAGTTTTTCAAGATTATTAATTTTAGTGTTGTAGTGATTTTTATTATTATTGCTGCCTTCAATTTTGTTTTGTTGAGGCAGGATATAAAAAACAATGATTTTCTTTTTAATTTTAATGGCTGCACAGAATGGATGAAAAACAACATCCCAAAAAATTCTTTAGTATTCACCAACGCATACGCATTCCCTTACTTGTTTTTCAAAAACTCTGACTTAATTTATACGCATGGCATAGACCTTACATACTCTTATCTGTATGATAAAAATAAGTTTGAGAGGTACATGGCTGTACTGCAGGGAAAAGCTAAAGACAAGGAAGATTTTATTGTTTTAGACTACAATCCGGATTATGTCTTTTCCGGAAAAATAAAGCAAGATGTTCAATTATTTAATTATATTATAAACCACAAAGAAAACTACAAGGCTGCTTATGAGGATGAGTGGTGTGCTGTTCTGGAAGTTAGGTAAAATTTACCCTATTTCATTGTTTTATTGTCCATTGTCTAATCGTCCATTGAAACTAATCTTACGATGCTCGTCTATTTGTACCTTCATTTGTTTTATTTAATCGTACTTACTTTTTCATTAAAAATTAAAATTAATAAATGTTTATTGAATAAATGTTATTGCTGTGATTCTAAAATTCATGCTATATCTTAATTATAAACTTGGTTGTGTAATTTAATGGACTTTTTAATGGACTTTGTTTCATTGTCTTAAAATAATTGACGATGTCCATCATTTCGCAACAACCCGTTTAGCTTTGTATTTAAAAAATAAAACTATGCCAAAAATTAAAGATATAATTGAAATAACAGAGCCCAATATAAAACTGTTTGGAAGGTAATAAAAAACAGCTTCCTGATTTTTCTCGGCTTTTGTTCCAATTAAGCCGTTAATATTTTCAATTTCCCCATTTTTAACCTTCCACCCACTTGCATAATTCTGGTTTAAGACCAAAGTCCCGCTTTCATTTATTCTTACCTTTATTTTGTTCGGTGAAAAATAAGTTATCTGCTGAGTTTTATTATTCTCGAACATATAAGCCTCCCCTATGTAGTTAGTGTAAACTGCGCCAGTTTTAGTATCAAATTCAGGTATTGCGCTAAGTTTGGGCTTGACCCTCTCAAAACAGTTGACAATTCCCAAGTTAGCCAGAAATGTAGGGTATTGCGTTTTCTCCTTTAACCCTGTAACTTGCGTAAATTTCTGCTTTTCAACTTTTAGCGGCTTTACAACAAATGAATGCTTAAATAACTGTGAATTTACCAAAAATGAATCAGCAAAGATTATTAAAACCAATAAAATCAAAAATACTTTCCAAATATTATACTTTTTATTTTTGAACTTAAAAAATAAGATTTTATTCTCAAAAATAGACATAAATTTCCCTATTACCAACGACAATGAAAAAATAAAAACAGTTAAAAACCTTGATGGTCCGTGCAAATCTGAAATTAATGGAAATTGCCTTAATAAACCCCAGATGTTTACAATGGAATTATCCCCCCATGCAAGCAAAAAGAAGACAGCAGCCGTCAAAATCAAGGGCCATTCTTTCCTAAATAGGAGTAGTAATGCTGCCAAAAATAACAGCAAAGGCAAAAATCCAGTATAGGCATGGTACTCATGCCAATCCCATATGGCTTCTGTATACCCGTTTATTCTATAATCATACATATAGCCCATCCTTGATTCCACATCCCTAAAAGTCAAAGCCTCTATCATCCCATTGAAACTGTTATCCTGCAAATCCTTTTTTTCAAATGAATGCTCCTTCGAAAATTCAAGCATAGGAATCAATTTTACAGAGCTAATCATGACAAACAGTATGAAGACGAGGACTACATTTCTTAAATGTGCTAACTTCATTTTTTTCCATTCTTTTATTGAGGCAACCGCAGCATAGAAGCCTAAAAAAAGCGTAATGAAAAGCAGAGGGTAAATCCCCCCTCCGAAGAGGATAAATGCCATAAACAAAGCACTCAGAAAAACATACTTGGTATTTTCCAGGCTTTTAAGGTAAAATAAAAAAACATATGGCATTAAAGCAATTTGCATCCATACTGTATGCCCTACAGACATACGCATGGCATATAAGCCACTAATCATAAATATAAATGCGGTTAAATAGGAAGAAATCAGAGAAATTTTCAGATGCCTAGATAATAAAAACATTCCGAAGAGCCCAATGATTAAATATATGATGATTAATAATTTCAGCCCAATAACTTCCCCAAAGAGCAAGACAAAAATAAATAATGGGTTTAAGAAGCTGCTTTGCGGATTTGCCAACATAACATTTCCGCCGCAATAATAAGGGCTCCATAACGGGAACTGCTTGAATTCCAAAATTGTATTTTTTGGCACAGCATTATACATAAAATGCTGGTCCCAATCATGTATGCCCCAGTTCCCGATTTTCTGTAAAATAGGATAGGCAAATGCTAAAGATACCGCAAAGAAAATAAGCAAAGCAATAATTTCTTGTTTGTGTTTCATCTTAAACTCATTCTCTCCTTGCCCTCTCCCTAAAAGACTTTAACTCAGATGCTTTCTCCAGCAGCTCCTCAGCCTCTTTCTTGTCGCCCAAAAATTCATAAATAACTGCTAGATTACTGTAATAGCTGCCCTCGCTTGGATTTATTTCTATTGCTTTGCTTATAAGCCCTATTGCCTTGTCAAATTCTCCCATCTGCCCATAAACGGTCCCTAAGTCATTGTATGCTTTTGATAATTTTTGGTCTATTTCAATAGCCTTGTTCAGATAAAAAATAGACTGGTTAAAGTCGCCAATGTAGCTGTATACCAATCCCAAATTGTTATGCGCAAGATAAAAAGTAGGACTTAACTTGATTGCTTTTTTATAATATTCTATGGATTTATCATAATTTTTTTGATAAGCATTAATTGTTCCTAGATTCTCGTACGCATGGTAGTTTCTGCTTGCAAGCTCAATTGCCCTTAACGCATACTTTTCTGCTGTTTCATAGTCCCCTTGGCTTCGGTAATGCAAAGCCACTGCATAATGCGTTCTTGTCCCTAAAGGGCTTTTTTCCAAGTTAGCGCTCAACAATGTAAAATTGTCTTTCCACTCGTAATTTGTTTTAATAATCACAATAATGTAAAAAGAGGTAATCAATAGGAACAAAATTATAAGAATATAGTTTGAATGTCTTTTTATTGGATCAACCTTTGTGTTGTCTATGCTAAAAATTAGGAAAGTAAGAAATAGAACAAAGCCGAATGACGGCAGATACAAATAGCGGTCTGCCATGATTGTAAACTGCGGGACTAAATTTGAAAAAGGCAATAAGGTTATGAAAAACCATCCGATGGAGAAAAATAATATCCTTGATTTTTTATAAGATTTTACAAAAAGGAAAAATACGAAAATTAAAAGTAATAATGAGATTAAAAACGTAATGCTGAGTATTGTCGTTTCAAATCTTACAACTCTCTCATTCGTAATGTCATAAGGAAAAAATAAAATCGAAATGTATTGGGCAAAAATCTTTGTTGTAGTCAATAAAGTTCCGAAAAAGCTCTGCTCGAAATAAGACTCTGTTCGGCCAATCTTGTGCAACACTAAAAATCTTACAATTAGATAAAAAAGGGTTATAGCAATATAAGGCAAATATTTTTTAAATAATAATTTTACATTGTTTATATCAGTTTTATAGTTAAATGCAAAATCATACAAAAATAAGATTAATATTAGTGTAATAGCTTCTTCTGACGAAAATAATGCAATAATGTAAGATATGATCGATAAATAAAAATAATTTTTATTCTTTTTTTGGGAAAAAATCATGTAGAAAAAGAAAGCCAACAGTAAAAACAAGATTCCAAAAACATCAAATGTTGCAGTCATGTTTGTTATTCTCTCAGCATGTACTGGGTGCGTTGCAAAAAGCAATGCTGCAATAAAAGAAAAACCATGCTTATTCGTCAATTTTAAGGTTATAAAATAAAATAATGCAGTTACAAAAAAATGCAGCAAAATGCTGTTGAGGTGATAGCCAAAAGTATTAAGTCCCCATATCTGGTAATTAACAGCATAAAAAACCTGCCTAATGGGCCTGTATAAGTCTCCGGTAGAAGGCTGCGTGAAAAAATCCGGGATATTTCTCAAGTCCTGAATATGTATATTGTCTGTAATAAAAAAGAAATCGTCCCATACAAACTCATTCTGGAAAATATTAAAATAGCTCGCTAAAACCGCAAGAAACAATAAAGCCACAAAGATTGCGTTTTTATTCAGCTTCATTAATTGCAAATAAATATTATCTTATATTTAAGGTTTACATTAAAGACGGAATAAGGGTATTAAAAAATAATTGTTATCATACTATTTATCATTCTTGGTATGTAAGTAAAATATTCTACGTAACTTAAAATACTATTTTATGGACTAAAAAGGTATTAAATGTGGATTAAACATGGACTCAAATTGCCAAAAAATAGGTAATCGCAACCCAAAAAATTTATATATATTAAAGCACATTCCCTAGGAATGCTTAAGGTTTACAGCTTCGAAAAAGGGCTTGTAAAGCCAAGCTCTTCTGAAGATCTAATTAGTGCATCTGTCTGCTGGACCGATTGCACGAAACCAACACAAGAAGAGCTTAAGGACATTTCTGAAAAGGCTAACATACCATTAACTGACCTGCAGGAGGTCCTTGACGAGGAGGAACGGCCCAAGGTTTCTGACTTGGAAGAATATTCTCTTATAATTGTAAGGACACCATCAGAAGAAAATGGAGATATTTCTACAACACCAATAGCTATGTTTGTCTCTAAAAAGAAGAATAATGTAATTACTGTCAGTCTCAATGAAACGAAAGCTATAGCCAAAATGGAAGGGTTAGTAAAAGCAAATAAGATAGAGCTTTACGAAAAAGGCACCGGATTCTTCATCTACAGGCTCATAGATATAATCTTGAATGAGTATTTTGCAATCCTAGATAAGATAGAAGAAAGCATTGACGAAACCGAGAATAACGTTGTCACAAAAGCTGAGAGGTTTACCGTCAGAAATATCTTTTCCGTAAAAAAGACCCTTATATTTTTTCAAAGGGCGCTTATCGCAAACAGGGAAGTCATAACTGCTATAGAAAAGGAGTACCTAACAAATATAGACAAGAAGAACATCAAAAGGTTTAGGACGCTTTATAATGACGTAACCCAGCTAATAGAGGCAGTAGGAACATATAGGGATATCCTAACAGGAATCTTGGATGTCTACTTAAGCTCAGTTTCCAACAATCTGAACAAGGTTATAAAAACTCTGACCATAATATCCTCTTTTGTCTTGATTCCAACGCTAATAGCTAGCATATACGGCATGAACTTTGCCAATAACGGCCCTTTTAATATGCCTGAGCTTTATTGGAAGTATGGCTATTTCTTTGCCCTTGGATTAATGGCTATATCTATAATTGCAACGTACGTTTACTTTAAAAGGAAAAAGTGGATGTGATATTTAGATGTAACATTGCTCAGTAACTTATGACCTCCAATTGGTTAATCCTATCAAAATGATCTGGATTTCCTGTAAGTATTTTTGTAATTCCATTTGTGAGAAAGCAAGCAGCCACTGCACAATCAAATTGCTCGATAATCCTCCCTTCTTTTTTCAATGTCCAGAATATCTTTGATGCTTCTTTGCATGCCTCGATACTCAACCCGATAGTGTACAGGCCCTTAAATAACTCATCATAATATTTTACTTCTGCAATATGTTTTGGATTTTGCGGATTTATTCCAAAAAATAATTCCAAATAGTTAATAATAGTGGAAGCTAATGGCTCCTTGTTCCCTTCAAGGAAATTTTTTATTCTTTCTTCTCCTTTGAATATGTCGATTATCGCACTAGTATCAAGGCCTATCATCGCAACCTTTTATTAAAAGATTCTCTTAACTTTCCAATATTTCTTTGTCTATCCGCCCAGTCAATATCCTTTAAAGCCCCAAAAAACCTCATTATATCACTTTTCTCTTTCTTAAAGCCCAAAATTACGTCTGAAAAGCTCTTATCTCCAGTCTTAATGTTCTTAAGGAAATCATATGCTTCCTTTCTTAGTGATATGTTTATGCTTGTCATATGTACCTATAATAGGTACATATATATAATCCTTTTGTTTTTAACCACAAAGTTTATGATTCAATCAATGTTTCCAAGTTCATGGCTTTCCGACTAGACTTAAAGTTAGAAGATATGAAAAAGCAAATTGGATGGGACGACGCTAATTTCTATGATGTCCCGTCAAGATTAGCGGTTCCGAACCCCAAGTATCCGATACCTTTTAGGTTTACTTATACATCTCAATTATGAGATATAGGTGATGTGGTAAGTGCTGCTTCTGCATTGGGTTATTCTTATTATTGGTTCTTACGAAGGCAATTTGAGCTGCAAGTGCCAAATTATACACACCACTTTTCAGAGCCGCTGCAAAATGTTTTTTCCCACGCAGGTGAAGAGGCAAGGAAACACGATACATTAGTTGAAGACTATTTTACAGATAAAAAGCCAGATGGCTCATTAGAGTTTATTGTCAGAATCACAAATCCATATGCAGTGGAATGGGACTTTGAAAAGATTATTGCAGAAATTTTAAAAATTGATCCAGCCAAAGTTGATCCAAGAGAGCTTCATTGGCTCGCATCAGTAAGTTGGCACGAGTACCCCCAGGTATCCTATGATAATAACGGAAAAGAATACTTGGCACTTTTTAGAGAACCAAACCAATCACGCTAAAACTCTATAAAAAAGAATACCTGCTATGCTTTGTTTGTTCGTGGCTTTCTACTCCAAAACCCTATAAAAAGCATCAAATATTGGAGTATTTGTCGTAATCTGATGGAAATGATAGCCAAGATTGTTGCAAGTGTCTTCCATCTTAGCAACATGGTTGTCAAGCATCTGCTGGTACTCTACCCTTAATCTAGGGCTTATATAAGTCCTCAGCATGCTTTTTGATTCGCTGTCAATTAATTTAAAATCCCCGCTATATTTTAAGTCCCTTTCAATAGGATCTAGCACCTGTATTACCTTTATCTCATGGTCACCTAAATTATACAGCGCTTCTATAACCTCGCTTATGTCAACCAAGAAATCTGAAATCAGGACAAGCAGTGACCTGCTGCCAACAACCTTCTTGTATTGCACCATCGCATCAAGCAACTTTGAACTGCCTTGCGTCTTTACATTATTCAGATAAAAAACCATGGAAGCTAGCTGCGACATTCCCCTTCTCGGCTGGAATATCTCAAGCCCCTCGCTAAATGTGGAAAACTGGAATTTCTCGTTTTCCCTCATGGCAAGGTAAGCAAGGCCAACTCCGAGCATAGCTGCATAATCAAACTTGCTTATAGGCTTTCCAAAGCCCATTGAAGCAGAGGCATCCATAATTATATGGGCAGTTAAGTTCCTCTCCTCCTCAAAAGTTTTTATGTATAAGTCATCAGTCCTTGCAAATACTTTCCAATCAATAAGCCTTATATCATCTCCTGGAGCATACATTCTGTGGTCTTTAAATGTCAAGCCGCGCCCTGCTGCAACAGATTTCCTGGGACCAACAAAATTGGATGTAACCCTTTTCTTTACAACTAGATGGAACCTGTCAAGCTGGTTAAGAAAATCTATGTTAATCATTTTTTAAATTTGTACTAACTCCACTTTTATTACTCCTCTTTCTGTGTATACTAATCCCGATTTAATACTAATGAACGTGATATTGATATATCCTAAGAAAAAGTCTTTATTTAATGTACAATCTTTTATCTGAAGAGTATTTTGTTGTCCACTTTTTAAGATTCCAGTTGCAGGTGTTTTACAATCAGTTAATTTAACACTTAAATCAGTATCATCTCCAACATTGTTTTCTAAAACTAGATTTATTATACTTTTTACTTTATTCATACTAGAATTAATGCATGTAAATCTTTTTAGAAATGCACATGTATCAAAACTTAAATCATTCAGCCTATCCTTAGGAAAATCTTTATAGGAATCAATTAGACAACTGGTTTTTACATTTTCACCTTGAACTTTATCACATATTGATGGATCAAGTATTTCTTTAGCAACCTCACTATAACAAAAATCTTTGTTATCTTGCGAATCTAGTTTATTACAAAAAGAAGGGTCCTCATTCTTTACAGCTACATCTATATAACAACTGTTAATATGTTCATATGCAAACGTTGCACTGAAGGCGTTTAATTCATCTAGTTCTTCTTCATTCAAATCTTCTATATTTTTACCTATAGACAAAAATTTTATTTCATCGCATATGGAAACGTCTTGTTTTTCCACAGCAAGTTTAAAATAGCAACTAACATTGTTAAAATCGCCACCACATTTAGATAAGCCATGTTTTTCTAATTCTTCATTGAGTTTTTTTGATTGTTCTTCAAATTTATTTGAGCATCCTGCAACTAAAAGAATAATTAAAAGAGAGATCAATATTATTACTAATCTAAATGATAGGGTAAATTTCTTGAAAATCATTCTAGACATCTCTTACTATGCTATACAAATTTTTGGAATTCATTATGTTACATTCTCATTCGTATTTCACTTAACCTTATCAAGTATATGCTTGATTGCATCATCAGTTGTCATGCCTTTTCTCTCAGCTTCAAAATTTAAAATGATCCTGTGGCGCAAAATCGGATAGGCAATTTCATCTATGTCCTCGCTGCTCACGTGGTTCCTTCCTTTTATCAAGGCCCTTGCTTTTGAAGCCAATAAAATCCCGATAGATGCCCTTGGGGAAGCGCCATATTGGATAACGTCCTTGTTGGTCCTTGTTGCAGCAATTATCTTTATTGCCCTGCTCTTAATGTCATTAGCAATAGGAACCTGCCTTGTCAATGCCTGCAAGCTAAGAAGATGATTCTTATTCAGTATAGTCTTCATCCTGTTTTCCCTGATAGAAGAGGAGTATCTGTCTGCAATTATCATTTCCTGATCCAATGAAGGGTACCCTACCTTTATTTTCAGCAAAAACCTGTCGGCTTGCGCCTCTGGTAAGGGATAGGTACCCTCCTGCTCAATAGGGTTTTGCGTTGCTAAGACAAAAAAAGGAAGGTCGAGCTTAAACGTGTTGGTTCCTACAGTAACCTGCTTCTCCTGCATCGCCTCCAATAAAGCGCTTTGCGTCTTTGGCGTTGCCCTGTTAATCTCATCAGCTAAAAGGATGTTCGCAAATATAGGCCCCGGCTGGAACTTGAAGTTCCTTTTTCCAGATGTTTCCTCAATAATATAAGTGCCTGTGATATCGGAAGGCATCAAATCCGGAGTGTGCTGTATCCTACTGAACTTAAGGCTCATAACATCAGATAAAGTCTTTACAGTAAGCGTCTTAGCCAATCCTGGATAGCCCTCCAGCAAAGCGTTGGCATCGCATAAGATAGCAATAAGAACCTGCTCGATAACATCCTGCTGGCCTATAACAACCCTTTCAATTTCCCTGGATATCGCATCAAAGACGCCCTTGTAGTTTTTCATAAGATACCTCTTTTAAAATAATAGTTAATATTTGTATGGTATTATATAATATTTAATACTTGTTGTTTTTATATTTATTTAATGGTTTTATTTATTGACTATTATTATTATGTTTTTCTATTGTTTTTTAATTTTAATGGATTTTTTATCGTTTTTCGTATAATTATATTTTTCTTAATTGCACTTATTTAGCGTATTTATTAATTTTACCTCCCAGCCAGCTTATCAAAATACTTCTTTACCAATTCCTGCTGCTCTTCTGGAATGTTCTCCTCAAATGTGGATGCCTGCTCAACATCCACATCGCTTGGAAAAATCTCATTGAACTGCTTCTGCTTTACATCCCCTTCCTCCCTCACGCTGACTTCGTAATTGACGGGGCTTATCTTTATGTCTATCTGCTCATTTCCCAGAACAGCAAGCTGGCTATTTCCATAAATGTCATCGCTTTCATTTATTTCCCCAAGCATGGCACTATTAGCAAGCTTTGGAATGCCTTTTAAATATCCGGGTACAGTGGTGCTCAAAAACTCGTTTAGGTCAATTATGTAGAGGTTCATTGTAGTTATTAGGACAATAACAAAAGATAATGCTATTGTTGCAAAAAGCTTATAGGAAATTTCCTTGGTCTGTATAAAGCTGCTCAATCCCACATTCTTGAGGTCATGCACAACTTCCTCCTCAAGCTCATTAACGACAGGATTATCTTCTTTAATGTTGTCTGCAGCTGTCCTTAATTTTTCCTTTAAAGGCTCGTATTTGCTTTCAACAATCTTTCTTTTATCCATTTTTGACCTTGAATAAAGCCTCAAAGCAAAATATATTGCAGCAGGTATTAAAGCCAGTATGGGGTAAAGGTTTACTATTGACAGAAGAAGATAAACCGATAAAAAGAAAATAGCTGCATTTAATATGCTACTGAAAATAAACACCATATTCAGTGTCCTGTCAATTTCCTTTATTACATTGATGAAGTTTTTCATTCTTTATACATTAAACATCAGCATTCCTCATGTTTGGTTCCACTATTCAATGTAGTATAATCGCTGCATACTTCCTCCAAATCGTTCTTGTAACTATCTCTCTGCGCCTTCACGCTGCCCAGCTCTGCCACCGTGCTTGCGAGCTGGTTCTGGGTTGATTGCAACTGCACACTTTTCTCTGCAAGGTCGCCTTTTGTAGTGATTAACTCAGTTTCTAAGCTAGCTTTATCGCTTTCCAGCTGATTCCTCTCGTCGCTTAAGTCCTTATAGCTCTGATCCAATGCTTTCTTGTCCTGCTCTGCCTTTACCCTCAACGCATATGTTTCATTCAATTGCTGCTTCTGTGTTGATAGATCGCTTGTAACTTTTTGCAGCTGCTCAAGCTTGTTCTTGTATTCCAATGAAACATCCTGGAAAGTAGTCTGGTAGTAAACTGTAAAGCCGCTGAATACAAGTATAGCTACAATTATAAGAGCTAGCAGCACAACGTTCACATCTTTTTTCATAAATGCCATTTTTCATCACCTATTTGTT
>JACPJP010000027.1 GCA_016187495.1 Candidatus Woesearchaeota archaeon | reverse complement strand
AAGAGGTGGTATAATAACAGACCACACACTGCATTAAATTGGGACGAATTAGAGACTCCTTTACAGGCATTTGAGAGAAAATTTAAAAAATGAAACAACCAACTATTTTATCGTCAGGAAATAATTATGGGATAAAACAGAAAGATTAATTTCCAAAATATTTATAAATCTCTTGCTTTCTTTTCTAATTGGGTGGCATTTTGTCAAAAATTAAAAAAATAGTAGCAAGGGAAGTTCTTGATTCAAGAGGCAATCCTACCATTGAAGTTGATGTTTTT
Organism: Candidatus Woesearchaeota archaeon; assembly: GCA_016187495.1. Taxonomy (GTDB): domain Archaea; phylum Nanobdellota; class Nanobdellia; order Woesearchaeales; family GW2011-AR4; genus JACPJP01. Next base: position 9,889 of record JACPJP010000027.1, on the reverse strand, counting down.
ACTGAAAAATGCTTTGCTTCTGCAATTGTGCCTTCAGGCGCTTCTACCGGAAGCCATGAGGCTTTGGAATTAAGAGATGGAGATAAGTCAAGATACAATGGTAAAGGAGTTTTAAAAGCGGTCGATAATGTTAATAAGATTATTTCTAAAAAAGTTGTTGGCTTAAATTGTGAAAATCAAAATAAAATTGATGAATTGATGGTTAATTTGGATGGAACAGAAAATAAGTCCAATCTGGGCGGAAATTCCATTTTAGGGGTTTCAATGGCTATGTGCAAGGCTGCCGCTTTAGAAGAAAATATTCCATTATACGCATACATTAAACAATTAAATAAAAATAGTAACAATAGATCAAAAAAAAATAATAAATCACAAAAATATTTCTTGCCAGTACCTCAATTAAATATAATGAACGGCGGAAAGCATGCTGGCATGGAAAATGGTATACAGGAGCATATGATAATGCCTATTAAATTTAAAAGTTTTAGCGAGGCTTTAAGGGCAGGAGTGGAGGTTTATCATGCTCTTGGAAAAATACTAAAAGAAAAATTCGGAAGCCAAGGCATTTTATTGGGGGACGAAGGAGGTTATGTGCCTCAAATTAGCAATGTTGATGAAAGATTAGAACTGATAGACAAGGCAATAGAAAATGCAGGCTACAAAAACAAAATATTTTTGGCTTTGGATTGCGCTGCTTCAGAATTTTTTTACTCAGATTACTACAAAATTGGCAGCAAAAACTACAGCACTGGAGAATTAATTTACTTCTATAAAAATTTGATTAAGAAATATGGCATAATCTCCATTGAGGATGGAATGGCAGAGGACCATTGGAATGGATGGGAGCAGCTTAATAAGGAATTGGGCAGTAAAATACAAATTATCGGGGATGATTTATTGGTTACAAATACAAAAAGAATTGCTCAGGCTGTCAAGGAGAAAGCATGCAACGCTTTATTGCTGAAAGTAAACCAAATAGGTACTGTTACAGAAGCAATTGAGGCAGCAAACTTGGCTTCCAAAGACAAATGGAGTGTAGTTGTGAGCCACAGGAGCGGGGAAACAGAAGACAGCTTCATAGCAGATTTGGTTGTTGGCTTGAACGCTGGGCAGAGCAAGTTTGGAGCGCCTGCAAGAAGCGAAAGGACTGCAAAATATAATAGGTTATTAAGAATCGAGGAAGAATTAGGAAATAAAGCAGAATTTGCTAAGTTCTAATATAAAAAATCCCTAAAATGAAAAAACCAATTATAACATTAACTAGCGACTTTGGGGTACAAAGCCAAGGAGTTGGCATAATGGAAGCAGTTGCTGTAGAACTTAATCCAAATGCAAAAGTGATTCATCTGATGCATGGTTTGCCAGATTTCAACTTGTTTTATGCCGCACGTGTAATGGAAACATTAAATTATGTTCCTGTCGGATTTCATGTATGTGTCGTTGATCCTGGTGTTGGAACGAAAAGAAAGCCAATTATAATTAAAGTTGGCAGAGGGGATTGTTTAATCGGGCCAGATAATGGCGTTTTAATTCCTGCTACAAGGTTTCTTGGAGGGATAAAGAAAATTGTGGAAATAACGAATGAAAAATACATGAGAAAGCCAGTAAGCCCTATATTCCATGGAAGAGACATTTTTACTCCTGCCGCTGCTTATTTGTCAAAAGGAGTTAAGCTGGAAGAATTTGGTGAAGAGTTAAAACCGGAAGATTTGGCTAAGGCGCCTTATGAGGAAGCAGAGATAAGAGGCAGTGAAATACACGCAAAAATAATTGCAATCAATAAGTTTGGTTCATTACATCTTAATATAATGCATGACGCATGGGACGAATTCGGTGTAAAATTAGGGTGCAGTGTAACTTTATACTTTAAGAACGACTCTTTGGACACGCCGTTTGTAATGACCTTTGGGGATGTTGAAGAAGGCGAGGACTTGATAATCAAGGATGATTATGGCAGGATAGAAGTTGCGTTGAACCGGGATTCTTTCGCAAGAAAGTATGATATAAAAATAGGGGACGATTTTGTTGTTGAGAAGGAATGATTGAACATGTATACTATAATATTATTAAGGCACGGAGAAAGCACTTGGAACAAAGCAAACAGGTTTACAGGATGGACCGATGTCTCATTGACGGAAAAAGGTAGAGAGGAAGCAAAAGAAGCAGGACAAATATTGAAAAAAGAGGGTTATGTTTTTGATGTTATTTTTACGAATGTGCTAAAAAGAGCTACTGAGACAACAAAAATAGTTCTGGAAGAGATGAACTTGAGAAGTATACTTGTGCATGAATCTTGGAGACTAAATGAAAGGCATTATGGAGCATTGCAAGGATTGAATAAGGCAGAGATGGCAGCAAAATTCGGGGAAGAGCAGGTTTTGAAATGGAGGAGAAGCTATGACATACGGCCCCCAGCATTGACAAAAGATGATGAAAGGTATCCTGGCAATGACTCAAAATACAAGGATTTGGCCAAGAAATACCTTCCATTAACCGAGTCCTTAAAAGACACCATTGCAAGGGTTTTGCCGTATTGGGAAAATGAGATAAAACCTCAGTTAAAATTGAGAAAAAGAGTTTTGGTTTCAGCAAGCGGAAATAGTTTAAGAGCAATTGTAAAGATTGTGGATAATATCTCTAATGAAGAAATTGTACATTTTAATATACCAACAGGTGTTCCATTAGTTTATGAGCTAGATAAAAGTTTTAAGGCAATAAACCATTATTATCTTGGAGATCCTGAAGAAATTAGGAAGAAAATGGAAGCTGTTGCATCACAGGGTAAGACGAAGAAGTGATTAAGCATCTTCCAATAAGAGAGCAGCAGCACCTAAAATCCCAGCATTTTTTAATTCCGATTTTACAATATGGCATAGCTTTGAAAAATATCTTTCTTTGACTGCCTTGTACATTGCTTTAGAAAAGAATTTCCATGAATTTGAGATTTTCCCTCCAACGACAATTATGTCTGGATCAAAGGCATAAATAATGTTTGCCAATCCTATCCCAAGATAACAACCCATTTCCTCGAATGTTTTAATGGCTCTTTTATTTCTTTTTATAGCTAACTCATAAATGGAATAGGGATCACTGCCTTTAAATATTTTCCTTAGGCCTCGTGCTGATACATATTCTTCTATATCTCCATTATTGCCGCTTCTTGCCTTTAGACCATCAAACTTTATTGTCATATGCCCTAATTCAGCAGCATTGCCCCTTCCGTGATAGATTTTTTTATCGATTATTACTCCACCGCCTACTCCAGTTCCTAAAGTAATTCCAATAACATTCTGATACTTTTTTCCAGCTCCGAATATTGCTTCGCCTAATGCAAAGCAGTTTGCGTCATTGTCAAGAAATACTGGCAAAGAGAATTTTTTTTGTATTATCTTTTTTAATGGAACGTTGCGAAAAGGAAGATTAACTGGATTTGTAATAACGCCATTCTCATAATCCATAGGACCAGGGCTTCCAATGCCAATGCCAATAATTTTTCCGGATTTGACTTTGTTAACAGCGGAAATAACGTTGTCAATTACAGTTTTAGTGCCTTTTTCTGATTCTGTAGCTATTTCATATTCTTTTATTATCTTGCCTTTTTTGGCTACTGACGCTGCTTTTATGTTTGTACCCCCTAAGTCAATGCCTATTATACTTCCCATAAATCCAATTAAGGAGCAAATGGTATAAATATATATCGGAACAAATGAGGTTGGTGCGAAATTCTCACATTCGTTCGGGTTGCCATCGGTTCGCACTTGCTGTCCTTTGCATAAGGCGACATTTCCCGTAAGGGACGTCCCCCTTGTCGCGTGTATATTTTCATAACATGTGCTCACAAATTGATGGCAACCTTCAATTTCGCACCAACCTTGGAACAAATCAGAAACACGGTTTATTCTATATCAAAATAATCAGCCCTATTGTTGATATCCACTAAGATCATACTATCAAATAGCTGCTTAGTTTCCTTATCTAAAGAACTTTTTTTGTCTGGAATTTTAATCACCTCTTGCTGATTTTAACCACATACTTCCGAATATGGCACGTGCTCCATGCGGGTTTTCTTGTTTATGATATACGCTTCTTCTCCACAGACTTCCTCATCCTCTTTTAGTGCAATCTCCCTACCATCCCCAATCATTTTTACCACACATATTCTGGGAATAAAGAATATTTAAGTTAATCGGCATAAAAACAAATTAATTAAATTAAAAAGGCAATATTTATATATTAAAATGGTTTAATTAAACCAAAATGAAGGATTATATAGACGAAAAAGACAAAAAAATACTTGAAATATTGCAAGAAAACTCTAGCCTGTCATCTTATAAAATATCAAAAACAACGCTTATACCTGTAACAACTGTAAATAATAGAATAAAAAAGCTTAAGAAACTTAGAGTTATCAAAAAATTTACAGTCGATATCGACAAAAAAAAGCTTGGACTAAATCTAGCTGTGTATATATTCATAACCTTATCCAGGCGTGAGCTTAAGGAAGAAGGCATGAAAACAAAAGATCTGATAAGATTAATCAAGAAAAACCCCTTTGTCGATACGGTGGAAAATATAACTGGGGATACTGATGTAGTGGTAAAGATGCATTTGAAAGATATAGGGGACCTTAATGACTATGTTGTAAACGTGTTATCCGACTTGAGAAGCATTGAAAAAACCAGGACGGCAATCGTATTGGAGCATGAATAAGGGATATGTAAAATCCAAATAATTGTATTTCTATTATCTTCTATGGACATTGTTAGCTTTGGCATTACTGGTTAATTTGCCACTGTCGACACTTCAAGTTTTAATGATATTATCTAAACTTTTTGAATATTATTCTTTGCTGTAATGTATTACTTTTATTCACAATATTTAAAAATTAATTAAGCATATCTTATCACTATGGAATTAAGGTCTATTAAGGATAAAATACCAGAGAAATTGTATGGTATACTTGAAAAGGAAATTAAAACCTTGCGTCCAGCACAGGAAAAATCCGTTAAAAATGGCTTATTAGACAGAAAAAGTCTTCTTGTATGCACACCGACCGCTTCTGGAAAAACATTGATAGCAGAATTAGCTGCGCTGAAAAATATTTTAAATGGAAATGGAAAAGCAATCTACATTGTTCCATTGAAAGCTCTTGCTTCCGAGAAGTACAAAGATTTCAAGAAAAGGTATGAAGGCATTGCAAAAGTTGCTTTGTCTATTGGGGATTTTGATTCTAATGATTCACATCTGATTGATTATGATCTGATTATTACTACCTCAGAAAAGCTAGATTCTCTAATTAGGCATCATGCACCATGGCTTAGCTTGATATCAACCATAATCATTGACGAAATTCATCTGTTAAATGATGCAGAAAGAGGGCCTACACTGGAAATTTTGATTACAGTTTTAAGGCAGCTTCTTAAGAAAGCTCAGATTATTGGATTAAGCGCAACAATAGGAAATCCAGAGGAATTAGCATCTTGGTTAGATGCAGAGCTTGTGGTTGATGATTGGAGGCCTGTAAAGCTGCATAAAGGGGTTTATTTTGATGGGGAAGTGGAGTTTGGGTAAATAACTACTTTACGACTTTTAGGGCTCTCTCCAAACTGCCTTCCAAATCTTCTTTAGTTATTCTCGGCTTTAATGCCCTATTAACCAACTCGTCCATCATTTCTCCTATACTTAGTCCTGCTATTTTCGCAGCTTCGCTTGTTGAAGCTTTGCCTTTGCTAAACCTGTCCAGCGCTATTTCCAGCTTGACTTCTGAAAGTCCCTTTTCTAGAGCCTCCCGTATTATTGCAGATTTGTCTACAGATTCCATCTTTGCCAGCTTTTCTGCTTCTTTCATAAAGCCATCTTCCAGTCTTACAGACACGTTTTTCATCATTTTATTTTGCCTCTGTAAATTTCAATTAATCCCTTTGAGTACCATCCATAGTTTTCTAATTTATCAATACTTTCAATTGTTTTTCCCTTCGTTATTGCATTTTTTCTGTACAATGCTATAATTATATCCAATAATGTTATGAATTTGATGCCCAATGCTTTTGCCGCATTAATGCATTTTTTGTCATCACTTAGGATCGTATTATTTGTGTTGTGGGCTAAGGATATAACTTCTAATTCTCCAAACTTTAGGTTAAATAATTTCTCAATGCTCGTTTTTGTGTTCTCATTAGGAATTTTTACCTTTATCTTGCCCTCTTGAACCAGCCTTTCTGTCAGTATGCTATCGATTCTGCCTTTTTCCTTGCCCTTTATCACCTTAGCATAAACCAATTCTGGCATAACAATATCGTTCCTATTTGCGAATGTTTCCAGTATGCTTGCTTTGGACAGGAGTATTAATGATGTTGCATCAGCAATGATTGTCATACATTTTTTAATATTGTATTACACATATTTAAATGTTTTGTTTTTTTGGAATTATAATGAATCCTATGAAGCTGCATAAAGGGTTTATTTTGATGGTGAGAATTAGTTTGAATAATAGCAAAGTTTATATTCGCTAATTCTGGATAATATTGTAATGACGATAAGTTTAGGAGGCATTGAAGGGGCAATTGGTATTTTTGTTGTCTTGATTATCATATTTATAGTCATTAGATTTAGTTCTGAGCGTAGGGCGCCATATGGCACAAGCAGAGAAAGAAAAGATTAGAGCGCGAAGGAGGTCTTGGTGCTGTTGCCAAAGCGGTTAGGGCTCTTGAGAGTCGTTTGAAGCGCGGAAAAGAAGAAGAGAAGCAGATTGAGGGAGCAGTAAGCGTAACTAGCAATCAGGAGAAAAAAGAAGGTGCAGATTGACAGTAACTATATGAGCCAAGCAAGGCAATTTGAGCAACAGCTTCAGCAACGAAACAAAATAGCAGCGCAAGCCTATAGGCAAGCTAGAGGCTTAGAATCTAGGGGAACAAGACCACAACAAATGGCACAGCAGCCAGGAAAAATAATTCAATTCCCTCAACAAAGAACGGTTCGAGGGCGTAGAGTTGCCTAAATTCAAAGCCCCAGCCCTTCTACTATTAAACTAGGCTCAAATTCTTTTAAATCAGAATATTCTTGGCCTATTCCGAGATACATTATAGGCTTTTTAGTGACATAGCTTACAGAAACAGCTGCACCGCCTTTTTCATCTACATCCGCTTTCGTGAGTACAATTGCATCAATTCCAATGACCTCATTGAATTTTTGTGCCTGCTCAGTGCAGTCATTTCCTGCTATGGCTTCTCCAACGAACAATTTTAAGTCGGGCTTTGTGACATTCACTATTTTCTTCAGCTCCTGCATTAAGTTAGCCTGGTTATGTAGCCTGCCAGCAGTGTCTATCAGAACAACATCAATATTTTTTGCCTGCGCATGCTTAATTGCGTCAAATGAAACTGCAGCGGGATCAGAGCCATAGCCCTGCTTGATCAGTTTTATTCCGAGCTTGTCTGCATGTATCTGCAACTGCTCTATGGACGCTGCTCTGAAAGTATCAGAAGCGGCAAGCACGCAAGATAAATCGTTATTTTTTAATAAGTCTGCAATCTTTGCTATGGTAGTAGTTTTTCCAGAACCATTGATGCCGAAAAACGCGATAACAAAAGGCTTTTCATCCTTGGATTTTATCTTTTCCAACAAATCTATTTTTTCAACCTTAAACAATTCCCCTATAGAATTTTTTAATGAATTCCCTATTGTTTCTTCAACCTTGCCCCATTTAATTGGCTTTTCCACAAGATTCTTCCCTAATTCATACTTTATCTTCTCAATCACTTCAAAAGCGACATTGTTTTCCATTAACGCCAATTCCAAATCAGAAAAAAGGCTTTCAAATTTTTCATACGGAAGCTTTGTTGTAGTTATCTTTTCTTTTAACTTGGAGAAGAATCCCTTTTTCTCCACAACTTCCGGTTTTTGCTCTTTAGGCTCCTCTTCCGTCTTTACTTCGCTAAACTTTTCTTCAGCTTTAATCTCTTGTTTTTCCACGGAGGGGGTGTCTCCTTGCGAGATGCCGAACTGTGTTTGAGCACCGGACGTAGTCCGAGCCTCTTCTTTTGTTTCTTGGATTTCGGCTTCCAGCTCTTCAATTAGGTCTCTTTCCTCCGGGCTTTGTATTTCTTTTTCCTCTTTTATTCCTTCCTGTGACTTTTTTGCAGAGATTCCTTGAATTTCTTCTTTTTTTGCTTCCTCTTTCTGTTCAATACCACCTTTTATAGACTCTTCTACTTTAGCCTCTTCTTCTACTTTCCTTGTGAGCTTCGAGATAGCTCCTTTTAACTTTTCTTTTAAGAACTTAAACATCTTTGACCACTATTTTTGGATTTCAGAAGCGATATTGCTTATTTCCTGTTCAAGCAAAGCAGCTTTGGCAGTGTGCTTTTGCAGCTGTCCTGCAAGGCTTTCCTGCAGTTCCCTTACTTCCCCAATCTGGTTTTCTATTATTTTCTTGGTTGAGCTTAGGTCTTTGACCAGTGCGACATTTGCCCCTACATTCACGACGAAGCTTTTGACGTCTTTTATTTCTGCCTTGGCATGTATGCCTGTGCTTACTGGAACAAGTATTTCGGTCTTTTCTTTTATATCTTCTAATTCGTCGAGGCTCTGGTTCGTCACCATGAGTTCCATTAAGTTGCTATTTAAAGCTTCGTTCTGTTTCTCAAGCTGTTGTATCTGCTGGTTGAGCAGATGGAATTCAATATAAAGCTTCTGTACTTTTTCTTCTTGTTCAGCCATTTTTATGTGTTTTTTTCTTAACTTTTTCATATAGATTGTCATAAACAACTCCCATAGGGGTGCCTTCATGCTGCCTCTTTATTGTTTCTGCCAATAAGGGTGCAATGCTAATGACCTTTATTTTGCTAATCATTTTTTCTTTTGATAGCTCAATTGTATTTGTTACAAATATTTCTCTTATTGGAGCTTTTTGCAATCTTTTAATAGCATCCCCTGAAAGCACAGGATGTGTCGCGATAGCATAGACATCTTTTGCTCCATGCTTCTTTAAAATATAAGCTGCCTCTGTTATTGTACCAGCAGTGTCTATTATATCATCCACAATAACAGCTGTTTTTCCTTTTACATCACCAACCAAGTGCTCTACTTTTGCCACACCTGGTTTTGGCCTTCTTTTGTCAACTATTGCTATTGGCGCATGCAAGACTCTCGCGACAGCTCTCGCCCTTGCTGCTCCGCCTACGTCTGGCGCAACAAAGACCAAGTTTTTTAGCTTTTTGCTCAATATTTCTTCCGCATATATCGGTATTAGGTCAAGGTTGTCTGATGGTATGTCAAAAAATCCCTGAACTTGAGGGACATGCAATTCGAATGTCATTACACGGTCAACGCCAGCAGCCTCTATCATTTTTGCTACTAGCTTGGCGGTTATTGGCTCCCTTGGAGCAATTTTCTTATCTTGGCGGCAATAGCCAAAGTATGGTATAATCGCGGTGATTTTTTGAGGGGAAGACCTCTTTAATGCGTCTACCATTATTAAGAGTTCCATTAAGTTTAAGTTTGCGTTAGGGCTTGTAGGCTGTATTATGTAGACATCTGAACCTCTGACGCTTTCTAATATCCTTGCGTAAATCTCACCGTCACTGAATGTATGTATATCCGTAGGCGTCAGCTTGATCCTTAAGTAATTTGCGACATCTTTGGCCAGTTTCTTATTTGCTGTTCCGGATATTATTTTTAGCTGTCCTTGCATTTTACCCCCAAGCTGTTACAGAAATATGCGTTTTTGTTTAAAAAGCTTTTGGAAATGCTACGGTGTTGCATAAATAATAGAATAGGGTAACTTCTACTTGACTCTTTATGCAGGCACTCTTGCATCGGCATAGCTTTTCATTCTTTGGTATGCCAAAAATCTTCTTTTTACCTCTCCAATCATGTTGGATATTGTTTT
>JACPJP010000030.1 GCA_016187495.1 Candidatus Woesearchaeota archaeon | reverse complement strand
TTAATTGACAGGACAGACATTCCGATTATAAGCTATGTGCACCCAACTGGAGCAACAGCATGGTCTGCTGGAACAATAATTCTAATAAGCTCCCATGTCGCTGCTATGTCCCAAAATACCGTAATTGGCTCTGCACAGCCTGCATCATTATCAACTCAGGGTTTTGCGCCAATAAATGAGTCAAAAATAATTAATGCTTTAACTACGCTTGTAGCTGAAAAAGCAAGACTGCATAAAAGAAATGAAACTGCTGCTGTTGCTTTTATTAAAGAAAATCTTAACCTAAATCCTGAGCAAGCCAAAAAAATGAATGTTATTGAATTTATTTCTCCCAGCATTGAAAATTTGCTAAACCAAACAAATGGGATGTATTTAAGCCCTATTAAAAAAACACTTAACACAAAAAATGCAGAAATTATCAGGTTTAATCCTTCTTTGAGAATACAATTTTTAAATTTAATAACAAACCCTATGTTAGCTTCCATATTGCTCATAATTGGAATTTATGCTTTGATATTTGGATTTTCATCGCCCGGGTTTGGAAGCGAGATTGCTGGAGTTGTATTAATTGCCCTGGGTTTATTGGGATTGGGCTTCAATGTCAATTTAATTGCAATATTTTTGTTGGCTTTTGGAGTTGTTTTGTTTTTGATAGAGCTTCACACTCCGGGATTTGGGGTTTTAGGAATTGCTGGAATTATTGCAACAATCATTGGAAGCATACTTTTAGTGCCAACAAGCTTTCCAAGATATTTTATTTCAAGAGAGTTTCAAAACGCAATGATTGCATCAGTAATTGTTCCTTCAGTTGTGTTTGGAATTTTCCTTGCATTTGCTTTGTATAAAGTTGTGAAAATAAGAAGAAAAAAGCCAGCAATTGGAGAGTTGATTGGCGATATTGCTAAAGTTACAGAAAGAATTAATCCGAAAAATAATGGATATGTTGAATATAAAGGTGAGATCTGGCAGGCAAGTTCAAACAAAAAAATTGAAAAAGGAACAGAAGTCATTATTACAGAGAAAAAAGGCCCCATTTTGATTGTTGACTCAAAGATTTCGCGTAAAAACAGAAAAAGCTAGCAGGAATAGAAAAAATTAATAAATAAAGTTTGATTACCCATCTGAATGAAAAAAATAAAGTTCTTATCGATATCGCTATTTGTGCTTCTGTCAGTCATTGCGCCCGCTATGGCGCAGGAAGTCAATATTGGTTTATATGTTTTGAACTTGGGAAAATTCGATATCTCTACAGGCTCCTTTACCGCTGATTTTTACCTTTCCATGAAATGCAGCCAAACCTGTCCCCAGGAAACTTTCGAATTCATCAATGGGAGGGCAGGCACCATTGATAAGATTATAAACAAGCCCAAAGAAAAATTTTACAGAATACAGGCTAACCTAAACAGCCCTGTCGACCTCAAGAAATTTCCATTTGATACACAAAAGATGCAGATAATCATAGAAGACAAAAATAATGATATACAAGAACTTCAATACACCTCATTGGAGGATGAAAGCGGCATAGATGACTCGATAATTTTCAGCGGATGGAACATCGATGGCTGGAATGCCGAAGCGAGAGAGCATAATTATGCCGTTTACAATGAAACCTTTTCCCAGTATGTTTTCAACATCGAAATATCAAGAATAGTCCTTAATTCGTTTATGAAAACCTTTTTGCCGGTTATATTTATACTCTTGATTGTACTGCTCAGCCTAATATTAGACCCGGATAAAATGCCGACAAGGCTTACCATGGCGGGCTCAAGCCTGGTGGCAGCCGTAATGTTTCATGTTTCCATTTCAAACCAAATGCCTCCTGTTGGCTATCTGACTTTTGCGGATAAATTCATGATTTTGACATATTTCATACTATTATTGGTTTTCCTGATAGACATAATTCTGATTGAATTTTTGGAATTAAAGAAAACGAAGCTTGTTGAAAAAATACACAGATCGACAGAATACTCAATGCTGATAGCTGTTCCTTTGCTTTATATCCTGCTGTTTGTTTTTTTTACCTGACTAAAACTAAAACAAAATTTATTTAAACAATAAGGCATAACTGAATCAAAATGGCGGAAGGACTTATTTCAACCATAGAATTCCAGATGAGCCTGCTTTTATTTGTAGCTCTTGCTGGCTATCTTCTGGCTTCGAAAATCAATCAATCAGCTGTTATTGGAGAAATTTTAGTTGGACTTTTGATAGGTCCAAGCTTGCTGGGGCTTATAACCTATACGGATTTTGTCAGAAGCGTAGCACATTTGGGTGCAGTAATCCTGCTGTTTGTAATAGGCCTTGAATTCAAATTAAAGGACATATTCAACTTTAAGTATAGTGTCATAGCTTTGGTAGGAGTTATTATTCCTTGGGTAGGGGGTTTTTATACAGCCAAATTATTTGGATATGAATTTGGCAGCGCTGTTTTTGTCGGAACTGCATTGACTGCAACGAGCATTGCGATAACTGCAAATGTTCTGCGGGAGATGGGAAAATTGCAGACTGATGCCGCAAAAGCAATTATCGGTGCTGCTGTGATTGACGATGTATTAAGCCTTTTGGCCCTTTCAGTTTCGGAGCAGATGGTTGCAGGAACTCTCTCGTTGACAGGCACATCTCTGGTTGTTTTCAATGCTCTTGCGTTTTTGGTTATCGGCT
>JACPJP010000031.1 GCA_016187495.1 Candidatus Woesearchaeota archaeon | reverse complement strand
GCTAACTCTGATGGATATGCAGCATATTTAAGCAACCGTTTTGACTGGGAAGTCTTAGACGAAGAGCTTGAAGAGCTATGCTTATGTGAATTTCAAGATGATACTAAAGAAGAAAAAGAACAAATTAAGAAGAACAAAAAATTATACATTAAGCTTATCAACTTCTGCATAAAGCATTTTGACGATTATAAGCCAAATATAAACTCTTAATAAATTTCCTAAAAACCATATAAAACCCTTCCCCATTAATAAGGCTAAAAATGCCCTATAAATTCTCCCATCGTCATTGAGTTTAGTGAACTACTGCGGACTAAAGTCCGCAAAGGTTTCTCTCACAAGCGAGCCCTAAAGCACTACCATAAGGTACTTTATTTATATATTTTTAGAGCTACATTTAACTTTATTTACCTAAAAATAGAAAAGTTTATATATTAGTTATATCTACATTTAACCAATGGAAACTGAAATATTGCTTAAAAGGCTAGAAGGTGTACAAACTATCGATTCAGCTAGCAATATATTAAAAACAAATAAGCCTAAAACTATTTACTATTTATTTCGTTTAAGAAAAGAAGGGTATGTCAAAACAAAGCGGTTAAGCGACAACAAGAGAGTGTATAGCATATCATTTGAGAATAAGCTTAAGGGAACTAGCTATTTTGAAATAATAAACCGGTATTCCCCGGTTAAAATTGCAACTCCAATAACATATAAGATATACGGAAAGAATCCAAGTTTAGAAGAAACTTTGGTTTATTCAATTAAAACCGGAAGTTTAAGGACAGTATTGGCGTCATTGGCATTATTCAAAAAAATAACTAATTGGAGCGAGCTTTACCAATTAGCAAAGAAAAATAGGATAGAAAGGCAAGTCGGGGCATTATATGATCTAGCAAAAAAAATTATGAGAGTAAGAAGGATGCATGATAGGTTCAGAAACAACGCTTTACCAAATAAAGATTATAATTTTGAGTATACCATCCCTGGCTTAATGTCAAAGGATTTTAGGTATATAGAAAAAACATGGAAAATTTATTTGCCATTTAATAAAAACGATTTGAGTGATTATAAGTGATAACCATAGACGAACAGCAAAAGTTATTCTTAAACATAGCAGGAATGCTAAATAAAAAGGTAACAGCATATGCCATTGGTGGCACAGCAATGATGTTTTTAGGAATTAAAGATTCCACATTAGATATCGACCTAGTATTTGAAAATGAAAAGGATAAAGATACTTTCAAAGAAGCTATTAAACCATTAGGTTACAGAGAGATTGATGCAATAAAAGTTTACAGAGAAAGAAGAAACCAGCCGGAAATGTTAAAGCTAAATGATAATAGGTTTGATTTATTCGTCGTCAATGTTATAGATTTTGTATTTTCTGAAAATATGCAAAAAAGGGCAGAGAGTATACACCAATTTGGAGAAAATTTAATGCTTAAAATAGCCGATCCTCATGACATAATTTTAATGAAATGTGCAACTGATAGGTTAAAAGACAAGGACGATGCAAGAAAAATAATTGGTCTTGGGAAGATTAAGTGGGAATTGCTTGCAGAAGAAGCTAAAAACCAAATCGATCTAGGCAAAGATAAAGCGGCTTTTGAATTAGGCTGTTTTCTAGAGGATCTAAAAAGAGAAATGAAGGTGGATATACCTCAGAAAGTATTAGACGATCTTTTTGAAATAGTTATGAAGCAAGTAGAAGAAAAAAAGAAGGGGGAATACAAAAATAAAAACCTATTTAAACAATAATACCTAGCCTAATTCTATGGAACTAGACTATCAAAAGCTTGGCTTCAGATGCGGCCTGGAAATTCACCAGCAGCTTGAAGGCAAAAAATTATTCTGCAGCTGCCCTACCATTAATTCCGATTCAGAGCCGGATGTGAAGTTTGAAAGAAGATTAAGGGCTGTAGCAGGAGAGACTGGAGAAATAGACATAGCGGCAAAGCACGAGATGCAGAAAGGGAAAAAATTCATTTACGAAGCCGACTCTCAAGATACTTGCTTGGTTGAATATGATGAGGAGCCTCCGCATCAGCTAAACAACGAAGCTTTAGAAACAACATTGAAATTAGCTTTATTATTAAATGCAAAAATCGTTGATGAAATCCAGATAATGAGGAAAACAGTTGTTGATGGATCTAATGTTTCTGGATTCCAAAGAACTGCTTTAGTTGCTACAGATGGCTATATCAATACTTCTTTAGGCAGGGTAGGAATACCTACAATATGCTTGGAAGAAGAGGCAGCGCAAAAGCTGGAAGAAAAAAATAACTATGCAAGATACAGATTAGACAGGTTAGGGATACCTTTGATAGAAATAGCTACAGATTCCAACATAAAAAACAACGAGCATGCAAAAGAAACAGCAGCTTACATAGGAATGGTTTTAAGAAGTGTAGAAGGAGTAAAAAGGGGATTAGGCACAATAAGGCAGGATGTTAATGTTTCTGTAGAAAAAGGGGCAAGGACAGAAATAAAGGGCTTTCAAGACTTAAGGAGCATACCCAAAGTCATTGAGCATGAAATACGCAGGCAGCTAAGTGCAATAAACGAAGGGAAAAAATTAACTAGGGAGGTAAGAAAAGCAGAGCCAGACTTTACAACCTCTTTCCTGAGGCCATTGCCCGGAGCAGCAAGATTATACCCTGAAACAGATGTTACGCGCATTAAAGTGGACAAAAAATACGTTGAAAAACTAAAAAAGGAATTGCCAAAACTAATAGCGCATAAAACAGAGGAATTTGAAGATAAATACAAAATAGCAAAAGAGCTGGCAAAAGAATTGATAGGGAATGAGCTATTTGAGGAATTGGTAAAAAAATACAATAAGCTGGAGCCGCAATTAATAGCGCACGCATTAATCAGCATTCCAAAGGAGATAAAGGCAAGGTTTAAGGAGGATATTTCAAAAATAGAAAATGAGCATTTTGATGAAATACTCAATTACCTAAACCAAGGGAGAATAGCAAAAGAAGCGATTATAGATTTGTTAATTAAAAAAATAAGGAATGAAAAGATAAAGCTTGAGGAATTTGCAGGTGTTTCTTTGGAAGATCTGGAAAAGGAAATAAAAGAGCTATTGGAAAAGAAAAAAGGACTTAACATTGGCGCTTATATGGGGATTCTTATGGACAAGCATAGGGGAAAAATAGAAGGGAAAAAAATAATGGAGTTGTTAAGAAAATATCTCAAATAGCCAGCAAAACCAATCCAGTTAAAACAGCAATAATCCTATCTCCAGGTTTTGCTCGCTAAGATTGTACAATATTAGTAATTAACAAATGACAATAACAAGGCTTTCTTTGTTAACGAAAAACAATATGTTGCTTATTAACATAGAACATTAAATAGCACTTAATTTTTAATAAAAAACAAAATATTTATAAATAACTGGCACTATGCATGTTAAGATGGCAGACGAATTGGTGCAAACCTTCTTGGAAGAGTATAATGGGGCAAATGACGAATTAAGCAAAGGCAGGTACAAGAACTCAGCTATACTGTTCTCCAAGGCCCTATTCGCTGCGTGCGATATACTCATACAGAACAAATTGAGCAAGCTGCCGAAAAACCATACTGAGAGGTTCAGGATTTTGGAGCAGTACTTCAAAGATGTCTATATTATAGCAGATGAAATTTTTGATAAGTACACAGATTCTTATTCAAAACCAATATTAAAAGAGACTTGCGAGGACATTAAAGATGGAATTAAAAAAATCAGAGAAATTTCAGAGCTGCCTGAAGAAATTAAGAAAGCTATTGAGTGAATACAAAGCATTAGAAGATATTGTTTTGTTCGGCTCTTTTGTCAAGGGTAAATTGGAGCCTAAAGACATTGATATAGCTTTGTTGATGAAAAGCCAAGCTGATGCAATAAAGATTAAAGAGGGTATAAAATCAATCCTAATAAATGCAGACATAGAAATAGTTGATTCAATATACAGCCAATTGTGGGCAGTTTTAATAAGGGAGGGTTTTAGTGTTAGGAAACATAAGTTTTTGTTCGAAATTTATAGATTAGAGCCAGTTGTTCTTTACAAATATTCCCTAAAAAAGCTTAAGCCAGTGCAAAAAGTTCAGTTTACAAGGGGCATTAAGCGCATTTTAAAGGACACAAAAGGAAAAGTTTTATCAAGAACTGTTGTTTTGGTGCCTCTTAGCAAAAAAATCGAGTTTGACGAATTTTTATCAACATGGGATTTATTCTATGAAACGCAAAGTTATGAATTGTTTCCAATATTAAGAAAAGGGGAAATCGTTTAATCAAATAGCCAGCAAAACCAATCCCAATAAAACAGCAGCAACCCCTATTTTCTGGTTTACCTCAATTACCTCTTTGAAAAATATCTGCGCCAGGATTACCGTCATCAGCGCATATGTGGAACTAACAGGAACCACTATTGATGTTTGCTCAAAGCTTATGCCAGCCCCTATAGATAAAAAGCCGATGGTTTCTAGAATACCTATGAGGGCTACAATCAATGCAGCATTTTTTGGAAATGAAATGTTTTTCTTTGCCGTGCCTGCATAGGCTAATATATAAAAAATGCCTGCTGTTTTAATCAGCAATGGAGGAAAAAGCCACCCAAGATTTTTTACTAATATGCCTATAAAAACAAAAGCTATTCCCCAGCTAAGCATTGCGATAAGGCCATACCTCACGCCGCTTACAATATTTTCCAGCTTTAATTTCATTAAATCCCTTAGTTTGAATGATGCCAAAATTGTGCCTAAAATAGATAAGCTAATGCCTGCTGCCTGCAAAGCATTCAGCTTTTCATTCAAAAAAATCAGGCTTAAAACCACAGTTATAGCAGCATAAGCAGACGAAATTGGGCTGATGACGGACACATTTCCGACTTGTAATCCCTTATAGAATGCAAGCAAGGCAATGATGTTCAGGAAAGCTCCAATTAAAATAAGCATTAAATAATTAAATGAAATATCCGGAAATCTGAAAAATAATAATGCTGGAATAAGAATTAATGTCCCAACTATCTGGCTCCAGATTAATGTTTTAATCACGCTTGTTTTTCTCGCAGCCATTGCAGCGAAAAAATCAGAAAAGCCCCAGCCAAGCATTGCAATGATTCCAAATAAGATTCCTAGTGAGAGGGTCATTTTAAAATCAAAAACGCGCCAGGGAAGACTTTCGTTAGCTTCTTTGATTTTGCTTTATGCAAAAAAGCTGTTTCGAACTCCCGGCCTAAAGGTTAGGAACCTTTCGCTCTTTTAGGCTTCAAAAGGATTTTGAAGTATCCAAGCTGAGCTACTGGCGCACGAAAATCAAGAAAAAGCCATCTAAATAATAAAGTTTATTGTTTTTAATATTCCATCCTAGTATAAACTTGAGGCTCCCTAACTATCATATACTTTAAATTCCTTGAGATGCTATTGGCAGTAATCTTGCCTGCAATCTGCCCGTTCTCAACAACAATCAGCCTCCTAATCCGTTTCTCGTCCATAATTTTGCTTGCTTCCAATATATCTTCATTCGCATCTATGGTTATTACGGGATCATTCATTATATCCTTTACCTTGACTTTATCTGGATTTTTGCCTTTAGCTACGATTTTGCGCAGAATATCCTTTTCCGTCATTATGCCGATAACTCTTCCATTTTCTTCTATAAGGACGGATCCTATAGACTTTTCGTCCATTATTCTTGCAGCTTCTGAAACGCTTGACCAAAAAGGGATTTTTACAACGTGATGCATTATTTCCTTTACCCTCATATGTTTACCTCCTATATTTACCAGAATATTTAATCTCTAAAATCAATAACTATAAAAGCCTTTTTCTTATAAAATATATAGTATATGGGATATACTTGTTTTTTAAAAAATACCTTTATGCAACAATAATATTTATATATACCAACTATTTACTCCCTATATAGATGGAGATAAGGAATATACAAAAAACAGGGGATATGCATTACCTATACCTTCCTACATCATGGTGCAGGGAGCATGGCATAACATCAAAATCAAAAGTAAGCATAATTAACAATAGCGATGGAACTTTAGTCATTTCTCCAGACATTACGGAAAAAAAGCCTAAGCACCTAAAGTTTACAATTTCAGAAGAGGATCCTGAAATCATACACAAGCTCGTTGTTTCTTCCTATATACATCCTGTTTCTTCATTTGAGATACTCATGGACAAGGAAGTGGACTTTACCAAGCTTATCAATCAAAAAAGGCTTATTAGTTTGGAGTCTGTTGAGATAGACAAGAAGCAAATAACTTCGGAAGGAACTGTAACTGTCTCTGACCCAAGCTCGCTGCTTAGGACAATGTTAAGGAAAATAAAGAACTTGATAATTATCATAGGCAAAAATTATGATAAAAACCTGATTGAGAAATATGAGGATGAGATTGACAGGAGCAAGATGCTTATAGACAAGGCTGTTATAGGCTCTTTAACCATGGGCAAGACAACCAAGCTTACGAGCATTGAGTTGTATTACATATCCATAATCTCAAGAGAACTGGAAAGGGTGGTTGACACGCTGATTTGTTTCGACCCCAAAGACCAGAAATTTCTGGATAATATCACCAAGCCTATTGAGATACTCCAGGATGTCCTGCACGATCCCTCGAAGCTTGACCAGGAGCAGGCAATGAAATTTGCAAGATGTGTTTCTAATATAAAAATATCCCCTACAAAAGACCAAAAAGCTATTGATATGTCGCATATCCTTGCTAACCTCACAAATATCAGCGATGTTGTAATGGACTGGATGGTAACATTAAGGATTGAAAACTAAATGCTTTTCATAGAGCATTTGTCTTAAAAAGAGCAAATATGCAAAAATTTTATATAAGCTATATATCCACCGCGTAAAATGCAGCTTGCAAAAGAAGCAGAGGTTCTGAAAGAGATTAGGGCTTCCGAAGAAGAAGCAGAGAGTATACTGAAAAAAACAGAAGCAGAAAAGCAAAAAATAATCGAAAAAGCAAAAAAGGACTCCTTAAAGGCTATTTCTGACAGCAAGGAAAAAATAATAATGGAGCAGGAGGAAAAGCTTTCAGCATTAAGGGAAAAAGCAGCTTCCTTGCGCAATGAAAAGCTCCAGGAAAGCAATAAATCAGTAAAGCAGCTGAAGGCAAAAGCAGAAAAAAACATTGAGATAGCAGTTGATTTTGTGATGAAAAAATTTGAGGAGATGATATAATGCTTAAGCCTTATGAAATGAGCAAAATCCTAGTGACGGGGCCAAAAAAAGTGCAGGAAAATGTAGTTAATGAGCTGCATCAGCTCAAAATCCTCCATATAGTTGAGCATTCAAAAAATGAGTTGGCAGACATAGGCCAGCCGATGGAGACTGCAGCTAAACTTTCTGAAATAATTGTTAAAATAAGGGCATCGATTAATTCCATGGGAATAAAAGAGTCAGATGCTAACTATCCAATTATTGATATATTTGGAATTGAAAAGAAAGCTAATGAAATCAGCGAAGCTGTCAGCAGGAACAACCGGGAGATTAGTGGGATAGAAGAGCTAAGATCAAAAAATCTTGCGATATTTGCCGAATTAAATCTTCTAGCTGGTATAAGCCTTCCCCTGGAATCTTTTGAGCCCTATAATTCTCTCGCGATATTTATGGGCTATGTGCAGGATAGCTATGACATTTCATACTTAAGGGACTCTTTGTCAGAGGAAACAGAAAAGTTTGAGGTGTTTCAAAGCCCTGCAGATAAAAAAATATTTATTGCCTTGTTTGTGGAGATAGGAAAAAAGGAATACGCAGCTAACATTCTCCAAAAAACGGGTTTTATACATGCAAACTTATCTAGTTTTAGCAACAATAATATGCTAGACCGCAGCGTAAGCGCTTCCGAATCGATAAAAAAAATAGAATTGCAACTGCAGAAGCTGGATTATGCAAAAGAAAGGGCTATCAACAGGCTGGAAAAGCTCACATACGAAAACAAGAATTTTCTTCTTGCAGCAGAAGAATTTCTAAGCAATGAGCTTGAGAAAGCCGAAGCCCCATTGAAGTTTGCAGCAACAAAAGGCGCTTTCCTGATCAAGGGGTGGGTCCCTGCTGAGCAGCTAAACAGCGCGATAGAAAACCTGAACAAAGCAGGCAAAAATAAAATATTTATCCATTCAGAACATGCAAAATTAGGCGATAAGGTTCCAATAAAGCTGAAAAATGAAAAATATTCAAAACCATTTGAGTTTTTCATCAATATGTACTCACTGCCGACTTACAGGGAGATAGATCCGACATTTTTTATGTTTCTCACCTACCCTATTTTCTTTGGATTTATGCTTGGAGACTTTGGATATGGAGTAGTTAGCTTTGCCTTATTTTACTTCCTAAAAAAGAGAATGCCAAAAGGAGCTGCATTGTTTAATGTATTGCTGCTGTCGTCACTATCATCAATTTTCTTTGGTTTCATATACGGGGAATTTTTTGGTTTGGAAGAGGTAGGAAATTTTAATATACCCCATTTGCTCAGCAGGAGCCATAGTGTTTTTGAATTAATGTATATATCCATAGCAATTGGAGTAATACATGTAAACTGGGGGCTTGCAGCAGGGTTTTTCAATGTGCTTAAAGCCCATGGATTAAAGCATGCGATATTTGAAAAAGCTTCCTGGTTTGTGCTGGAAATTGGAATATTATTATTGGTGTTGTCATATACGGGCATTATTGCAATTCCATCATTGATCGGATGGGCATTTTTTGCAGTATCTGCTGCAATGCTCTACAAGGGAGAAGGCATAAGAGGTATTATTGAGATACCGACAATATTGACGAATACCTTGTCTTATCTGCGACTTATGGCTATTGGCTTATCGTCAGTATCAATAGCTATCGTTGTGAATGAGATGGCAGAAGGCTTTTTCCATGAAGGCGGATTTTTAATATTTGCAGGAATTTTGGTATTGCTAATAGGGCATGTCTTAAACATTGTATTAGGATTATTTGGCAGCTTTTTGCATTCATTAAGGCTGCATTATGTCGAGTTTTTTTCAAAGTTTTTTGAAGGCGGAGCTGAGAAATACAAGCCATTTGGGGCAAAGGAACAATGATAAGCGCAATAATGGAATTTCAATGATAAAAAATTAAAATTTTTCCATTTAAGCAACAAAAACAGAATAAGTAGCCATCCAATGTGGGATGGACTAAAATTGTTGCAATAAGGGAAAAACAACAAATAAAGAATACAAGGGTTAATATTAAAATAAATTAAAAATAAAAGAAATTAATAAGAAATTATCAAATCAATAAAATAAGAGTTATTAAAATTAATGAAATAAAAACAATTCAAACTAGGAATAATAAAAAATAAACAATAATTTAAAATTAAAAAACTATTGAAAATAAAATTAACGGAGGTAAAAATAAAATGGCAATTGAAGGAGTTGGTTTGATTGCAATAGGTTCTGGCCTTGCAGTCGGATTAAGCGCGCTTGCTGCCGGAATTGCGGAAAAGGAGATAGGCGCTGCGGCAATAGGCGCTATAGCGGAAAAGGAAGAGATGTTTGGTAAGGGGCTTATCTTTACAGTCATACCTGAAACGCTGGTAATTTTCGGCCTAGTAGTTGCAATATTAATCCTTAACTTGGCAGGATAAGAAGAAAATGGGGCTGGAAGCTGTAAAGGGCGAAATACTTGCAAATGCAAAAGAGCAGGAAGAGGCTTTGCTAGCGGAAGCTAAAAAGGAAGCTGAGAGGATAATGAAAGAAGCTGAAATCAAGGTTGCTGCCTTTAGGGAAAAAACCGAGGCAGAGGCAAAGAAGCTTATCGAAACTATGAAGAGGCAGGAAACCGCATCAGCAGAGCTGGAAAGCAAAAAAATGATTCTGGAAGCGAAGAAAGATGTTATAGAAAGCGTCTTTGAGGAAGCAAGGAAAAGAGTTGAGAAATTGAGCGGGAAAAAAAGGGAAGCATACATCAATAATCTGCTTGAAAAGGCAAAGAATGACATTGAAGTAGCTAAAGTTTATTGCAACAAAAATGATGCAAGCATGGTTAAAGGATTTAAGGCAGAATCTGCTGGCATAATTGGCGGCATAATAGCTGAAAACAATGACGGGACGGTAAGAGTGGACTACAGTTTTGATGCCTTGCTGCAGGCTATTAAGGAAAATGAATTGCAAAACATAAACCAGATTTTATTTGAATAAGATGCAACTTAAATACAAGCAGGAAAATCTGAATCTTGGGAAGTATCCTTATACTTATGTAAGGACTGCAGTAATGAAATCCCTGCTATTTAGCAAAGAAGACTACCACAAGATGCTCAAGATGGGATTTAATGAGATTGCAAAATTCATGCAGGAGTCGAACTACAAAAAAGAGATTAGTGAATTAGCCTCTAGCCACTCAGGCGCAGACTTGTTGGAGTTGGCCTTGAACAAGAACCTTGCTTACACTTTCAAGAAACTGATTAAAATTTCTCCGAAAGAGCTTGGTTTAGTTGTAAGGGAATATGCAAAAAGGAAGGATATTGAAGATATTAAGACAATAATAAGGGGAAAGTTCACAAATGCCCCCGAAAAAGAGGTTTTCAATTCAGTAACATCAGCCGGAACATTAAGCAGGGAATTTCAGCATGAACTCATTAAAAAAGATTCCATTGAGCAGGTTTTGAAAAATAACCGGATTGTAAGCTTTTCATTGTTGGAGAAAGGATTAACTTATCTGAAGGAAAAGAACAGCTTGGCTTTGATTGAAAATTCTTTGGACAGGGCTTATTTTAACAATTTAGTGGAATTTTCGAAATTATTGCCTCAGGAAGGGGCATTATTCAGGAGGTTTTTGGTCATGGAAGTCGAGATAATGGACATATTGACCTTGCTAAGGCTGAAAAAATCGAAAATTGAGAATGCAGGGGAATTTATCATTACTGCCCGCGGCTTAATAAACCCAAAGATTACAAAAATGTCAGAGTTGGACGATTTCGATGCATTAATCAATGTTTTGGAAGAGATTCAATATAAAAAAGCAATAGATAAAGGAGTTGAAGATTTCAAAAATACGGGCTCTTTGATAACTTTGGAGACTGAATTATACAAATACTTATTGAAGCAATCAAGCTTGTTATTGCACCAGCATCCATTATCTGTTGATATAATACTTGGATTTATGCTCGCTAAAGATGTTGAAATAAGGAATTTAAGGATACTGATAAAAGGCAAGCAGCTGGGATTAAATGAGGAATTTATTGAAAAGCAGATGGTGTTTTAGATGGTAAATACTGATAATCAGTTAGATATATTAACCCAAATCCGAAATAATTCGGTCCTGGATAATTTAGTGAGACAATACCTAAATCAAGCTGCAATAGTCATTGAAGTTCAGGAGAATGGTCAAATTACCGTTGACAATGTTGTTCTATGGATGGAAAGGAGTTTTGCGGAAAGACAAAAACTAAGAAGTTTACGTGACAAGATTATAAGTGGAATTGAGACTAGTCAAATTGGAGTAGAACCTAACGATTTGCCAACATATTTATTTAAGATAGCTGTACACAATTTTGAAGAGTATAATGCAAATGGCATGTATGTGGTTACTAGGGCAAGGCTAAGATTATTAATTGAAAAAATTTTAAATAATGAATTTAGTTTAATGCTACAATATGTCCCTTATGATCCATAGGAGCATGGTTAATGAGAACATGGGCTAAAAATGGTAAAAACCGTAGTATTAGGGAGCAATGAATTCATTGTCGGGTTTCAATTAGCTGGAATAAAAGACACAATAGAGGCAAGCAATAATCCATTAAAGGATATTAATAAATTGAAAGAAAAAAAGGAACACGGTGTCGTCATAATTGATGAAAAAATAATGGAAAATCTTGACAAGCATGAAAGGATTGATGTAGAGGATTCTGTTGACCCTGTTTTCATTCCAGTTTCTACCAAAATAGAGCAGGATTCATTGAAGAGGCTGATTAAGAAATCTATAGGTGTTGATTTATGGAAATGAAAATAAAGAACAAAAATTTAGAAAACATTGTTTTTTGGATAGTTATAACTGTGTTAATATTTATTTTTGTGTACTCATTAATAACTGGCAAGGGATTTGAATGAATAAAACTCAATTGTTTAATATTGCGGCTTGGACATTTATTGTTATTGGCGTGATTTTGCTGATTTGGAAAATCTTTGGCAACAGCCCTGCTGAATTTAACATTTTAACTGCGTTAGTAACTGGCTTGTTATTCAAGGTTATGGCAATAAGCAATGATTTGACAGAACTAAAGGTCAGCTTTAAGCATTTAGCCTTGGATTTTAAGGAGCATACTGGCAATAAAAAAGTGCACAAGTAAAATAAAATTCGCAATCAAATTAATATTGGAGGACAATAAGATGGAAAAGGGAGTTTTATACAGAATTGCAGGCCCGGTTGTTGTGGCCAAGGGAATTAAGCCCAGGATGTATGATGTTTGCAGGGTAGGAAACGAAAAATTAATGGGCGAGGTTATCCAGATTTCCGGAGACAAGGTTATAATTCAGGTTTATGAGGACACTTCCGGGATAAAGCCTGGAGAGCCAGTAACCAATACTGGTGAGCCTCTGAAGGTTGAGCTTGGACCTGGTTTATTAACAAGCATTTATGACGGAATACAAAGGCCTTTGCCAGTGCTTATCAAACAGATGGGGGACTTTATCAAAAGAGGAGTAGATGCTCCTGGGCTTGATCAAACAAAAAAATGGGAATTTAAGGCAACTGCAAAAAAAGGGGATACAGTTTCCGGTGGCAGCATTATTGGAGAGGTTGAGGAAACTCCAGGAATTAAGCACAAAATATTAGTTCCTCCAAACCAAAAGGGAAAAATTTCCGAAATAAATTCCGGAAAGTTTACTGTCAATGATGTTATTGGAAAATTAGATAATGGATTCGAGGTAAGGTTAAAGCATAATTGGCCGGTTAGGGTTCAAAGGCCAGTTAAAGCCAAGCTAATTCCGGAAATGCCTTTAATCACTGGGCAAAGGACTATTGACTCATTATTTCCAATAGCAAAAGGGGGCGTTGCAGCTATACCTGGTCCGTTTGGGAGCGGCAAGACAGTAGGCCAGCAACAATTAGCAAAATGGTCAGATGCAGATATTATCGTTTATGTTGGTTGCGGAGAAAGGGGAAATGAGATGACTGAAGTTCTATCAGAATTTCCTGAGCTTACAGACCCGAAATCTGGAAAGCCATTGATGAACCGCACAGTTTTAATTGCAAATACATCAAATATGCCGGTTGCAGCAAGAGAAGCTTCAATTTATACTGGAGTCACAATTGCAGAATATTATCGCGATATGGGTTATTCTGTTGCGTTAATGGCAGACTCCACAAGCAGATGGGCAGAAGCTATGAGGGAAATTTCTTCAAGATTGGAAGAAATGCCCGGAGAAGAAGGCTATCCCGCTTACTTAAGCACAAGATTAGCGCAATTCTATGAAAGAGCTGGCCGCGTTATTCCTTTCGGAACAGAAAAAGAAGGCTCGGTTTCAATAATCGGGGCAGTAAGCCCTCCTGGTGGAGATTTTTCAGAGCCTGTAACACAAAGCACTCTAAGAGTTACAAAAGTTTTTTGGGCTTTAGACGCTAAATTAGCGCAAAGAAGGCACTTCCCGTCTATTAACTGGCTGACATCTTATTCTCTCTACCCAGATACTTTAAAAGAATGGTATGCTAATAATGTTGCTTCTGACTGGCAGCAGCTTGTAAGGGAAATGATGGGTATTTTGCAAGAAGAAGAAAAATTATTGGAAATTGTGCAGCTTGTCGGTTCAGACGCATTGCCTGAAAGGCAGCAGATTACTTTAGCTATTGCACGCTTGATTAGGGAAGTTTTGCTGCAGCAGAATGCCTATCATGATGTTGATACGTTCTGCGACATGAAAAAGACACATGACATTATGGTCTCTATACTAAAAATCTCAAAATTTATGAATAGCGCTTTAGACAGCGGCATGAGGGCAGAGAAGATTTTAACGACAAAATCAAAAGACAGGCTTTCAGAAATAAAATTTGTAAAGAGCTATGATAATTTGCTGAAAGAGGTAATGGGCAGTGTTGAGAGGGAATTAAAAGTGTAGGGCGCAATAAATAATTTTCATTAAAAAATAAATTAATAATAAAAAATAACTGAATTACGAGGGGTTACTTAAAAATGAAAGAGTATAAAACCATAAGCCGGGTTGCAGGGCCTTTAATTTTCGTTGAGAAAACAGAGCCTATAGGGTATGCTGATATTGTAAAAATAGCATTGCCTGATGGAACAATAAAAAACGGGCAGGTTTTGGACACAAGCGATGATATCGTTGTTGTGCAGGTGTTCGAAGGCACTTCTGGCATAGATGTTGATACGCGAGTTAAGTTTTTAGGCGACACTTTAAAATTAAGCGTTTCAAAGGATATGCTTGGTCGGGTTCTTAGCGGTTCTGGAAAGCCGATTGATAACGGCCCTGAGGTTATTCCGGAAAAAAAATTAGATATAGGCGGAGCAGCAATTAATCCGTTTTCAAGAGCAAGCCCTCACGATTTTATACAGACAGGAATTTCTGCCATAGATGCAATGAACACATTAGTTAGGGGGCAAAAACTGCCATTATTTTCCGGCTCTGGATTGCCGCATAATGAGATGGCATTACAGATTGCTAGACAAGCTAAAGTTATAGGCAAAAATGAGAATTTTGTTGTTATTTTTGCAGCCATGGGCATAACAAACGAGGAAGCGCAGTATTTCATCAACGACTTTAAAAGAACAGGGGCTTTGGAAAGAAGCGTTGTTTTCCTAAACCTTGCGAATGACCCAGCTGTTGAGAGGCTTGTAACTCCAAGGATGGCATTAACTGCTGCAGAATATTTCGCTTATGAGCATGATGCCCACGTGTTGGTAATTTTGACAGACATGACAAATTATTGTGAATCATTAAGGGAAATCGGAGCCGCAAGAGAGGAAATACCTGGAAGGAGAGGCTATCCAGGATATATGTACACAGATCTTGCTACCATTTACGAAAGAGCTGGAGTTATAAAGGGAAGGAAAGGCTCTGTAACGCAGCTGCCTATTTTGACAATGGTAGGAGACGATATAACCCATCCAATTCCGGACTTAACTGGCTACATAACCGAAGGGCAGATTGTTGTTTCAAGGGAGCTTCATAGAAAAGGTATTTATCCACCAAATGATGTATTGCCGTCATTAAGCAGGTTAATGAACCTTGGCATTGGGAAAGAAAAGACAAGGGAAGACCACAAGCAGGTGTCTGACCAGCTATATGCTGCTTATGCTGAAGGTCGCGATTTACGAGGATTGGTTGCAATCGTTGGGGAAGAAGCTTTGAGCGAGAGAGACAAAAAATACCTTAAATTTGCAGATGAATACGAAAAGAAATTTGTCGCGCAAAAAAAAGATGAAGACAGGAGCATTTCCGAGACATTGGATTTGGGTTGGAAATTGCTTGGCATCCTTCCAGAGAACGAGCTTACAAGGATAAGCCCAGAATTAAGGAAGAAGCATTACCAAAGTCAAGAAGAAAAAGTGGCAAAATAGATACAATAACAAAAAATCAATTTTAATTTCCAATAAAGTAGAGGTTGGTGCGAAATTGAAGGTTGCCGTCAAGATGTGAGCACCTTATATCTAAACATTGCGTTGACAGGGGGACGTCCCTTACGGGGATGTCAACCTTCACAAAATACATTAAGTGCGAACGACGGCAACCCGAGCGTAAGCGAGAATTTCGCACCAACCCCAATAGGATAACAATTAATAAACATTTATTAAAAATAAAAAAATGGAAGCAATACAATACATCAAAAATCTGATAGGCCAAGGCAAAAAAGTTGGAATATTCTCATGCGAGGATCCATATAACACGCCATTCCATAGGGATATATTGAATTTAACAGATTACGCCCATTTGGTAACTAAAGCATCTGGAATAATTGTTCCAGCATCTTTGGAGCTGGGATTGCAGGCAAAAGGAATTAATGCATGGGGTGTTTTTGGCCATTATGGAACTGTTCATGGACATGAGGTTTGCGCTGCAATAGGCGCGTTAAATACGGGTTACGGGCATTTTGGGCCACATCTTAAAAAAGATTTAGGATCAATAGCTCAACAGTTTGCATATCAACCTACAAAATCATTAAAAGGCAATATCAAAGATTGGATTAAAAACCAATATGAACTGCTTTTAAGGCTAATCCCAGAAAAGCAAAAAACTCTAAAAGGCGATGTGCAAGGAAATATAACCATTTTTGCCGGCCTTGTTGAAAATTCAGAAGACGGGAAAAGCTACAAAGCAGAAATATTATTTACAAACTCATAAAAAATGCCTCAAGACGTAAAACCTACCAGAAGCGAACTATTAAAGGTAAAAAAACAAATAAAGCTAGCTAAATCCGGCCACAGCTTGCTGAAGAAGAAAAGGGATGGATTAATCCTTGAATTCTTTGAAATTTTGAAAAAAGCAAAGACGCTAAGGCAGGAATTAGTAGAAGAGTACAAAATCGCTTTGGGAAAAATCAATGTCGCAAGAACTATTGAGGGAGATTTAAAAGTCAAATCCGTCGCAATGGCAATCCCAGAGATTAGGGAAATAAAGCTTGCAGCGAAAAATATAATGGGCGTCAAAGTTCCGAAGATAGAAATCTCTGAGATAAAGAAAGCTTTCATGGAAAGGGGGTATGGAGTTTATAATTCCTCTGCAATAGATGAGGCTGCTGCTTCTTATGAAAGGGTTGTTGAGAAAATATTATTAGCAGCAGAAGTTGAAACTTCAATGAGAAAGCTTCTTAACGAAATTGAAAAGACAAAAAGAAGGGTTAATGCGCTTGAATTTGTTGTTATGCCGAGGCTGCAGAGTGTTTCGAGTTTTATCCGGCTGAGGCTTGAGGAAATGGAAAGGGAGAATATTTTCAGATTAAAACGGATTAAAGCTAAGGCAGAAGCTGCAGCGTAGGTATTTCTCCTATAGTTACATTTTTCTTAAAAACCATAAAATTTAAATAAATGTAACTGTACCTATTTATTATGAACCTGGTAAAGCGCAAAAATTACTATTACCTTTCATATTCTTTCAGGTCAAAGGGGAGAGTTATCCATAGGGAAAGGTATATTGGCAAGGAAATCCCAGAAAACATTGAAGCAATAAAGGAAAAATTTCTGAGAGAATGCATGCGGGAAGACCTTTTTAAAAAGCTGAATAAAATAAAAAAGAATTTTCAGAAGGAATGGGTGCATTATCCAGATTCCATCAAAAAGGAAATCTTAATTGACTTCTCAATTGAGTTTACCTACAATACAAATGCGATAGAAGGCTCTACACTAACGCTGGAGGAAACAGAATATATAATCAAAAGGAAAATATCGCCAAATAAGCCTTTAAGGGATGTGCAGGAAACGATAAACCATTCCAAAGTTTTTTTTGATATGCTGAATGAAAAAGAAGAATTGTCATATAAAAAATTACTGCAATGGCACAAGGAAATATTTTGTGATACCAAGCTGGATATTGCAGGAAAGATTCGTGATTATCTTGTAAAAATTGGAGATTATATTGCACCAGACTGGCAGGATTTAGACAAATTAATAAGGGGTTTTTTTAAATGGCATGCTGATAATAAAAAAACAATAAATGCCGTTGAATTTGCTGCAAGAGCCCACTACAAGTTTGAAAAAATACATCCTTTTGGGGACGGCAATGGCAGGATTGGAAGATTAATTATAGCTTATATATTAAGAAAAAGCAATTACCCTATACTTATCATAGAATACAAAAAAAGAAAGCAATACTACCATGCGCTTAATAAGGACGAAAATTATTTTGTCAATTATTTTATTAGAAGATATTTAAAAGCACATAAAAAATACCTCAATTAAAAATGGAAACCCATCTTATCGGAGAAATACTGCTGAAGTTTCTTATAATTATAATATCTGCAAAAATAGCAGGCTGGATATGCCATCGCTTTAAACAGTCAGCGGTTTTAGGCGAGCTTATAGCCGGGATGTTCTTGGGAGCAAGCTTATTTAACATTATAACTCCAGAAGTAAAGGAAATTTTTACATTTTTAGCCGAATTTGGAGTTATAATATTACTTTTTGAAGTGGGCTTGGAATCAAATATCTACAAATTGCTTAAAGTTGGATTAGCATCCACTTTAGTCGCTTTTGTAGGAGTCATATTGCCTTTTTTTATGGGATTTGTTTTGTTTCAAATGCTAGGTTATTCTACGCTAATCTCCTTGTTTGTAGGAGCAACTTTAACTGCAACAAGCGTTGGAGTTACAATGAGGATATTTTCTGAAAAAAATGCAATCGATTCTAATGAGGGAAAAGTCATATTAGGGGCAGCTGTCATTGATGATGTTTTAGGATTAATTATTTTGTCCGTCCTTGCAGGCATTGTTGAATTTGGAAAAGTTTCATTGTTCAATATTGGAAAAATCTCATTATTCTCTGTCTTGTTTTTGGCAGGCTCTATTTATTTAGGCATTAAAATTGCTCCTTATTTGCTTAAATTAACTAAGAAGCTTGAGGTTAAGAGGACTTATGCAATAACCGCGATAGTATTTGCATTTGGCCTTGCTTACATCGCTAACTGGATTGGCCTGGCTACAATAGTAGGGGCATTTGCCGCTGGCTTAATTTTAGAAACAAGAGAGGATAAAGACCATATAATGGAAAGGATAAAGCCATTAGCCGATGTCTTTGTTCCAATATTTTTTGTCAACGCGGGAATGCTTATGGATGTCAAGACTTTGGCCAACACTGCTATTTTAGGGCCTTTGCTTATTCTGTTTTTTATTGCAGTCTTAGGGAAAATTTTAGCTGGATTTGCAGCATTAAAAGTTCAGGCAAAGAAGCTTGTTATAGGGCTTGGCATGATTCCAAGAGGCGAGGTTGGAATTATTTTTGTGGCATTTGGGCTGACAAATAAAATAATAGAGCCTTCGCTTTATGCGTTGCTGGTTGTAGTCATAATGCTTACCACATTTATAGCTCCTCCATTATTGACGTGGGGCATGAAGGGCATGGAAGCTAAAGTTCAGGCACAATAATTGTCACAAAGTAAACTTTAAAAACCCAACTGAGTTCCTAGTTCTATGTTAGATAATCTAGTTGAAAGATGGCATGGGTTGATAGGAAGCGCACCTACAAATTCTATGTTAGCTAATTTAGTTGAAAAAGGGCATAGCATAGGAAGCAAACTTACAAATTTGCTTCCATCTGAAGCATTAGTAATTGGGTATAGTGTTGTTCTTAATATTAATCCCGATTCAATAAATGCCCTTATTGGCAGAGCAAATGCGTACAGCCAATTAGGTAGGCATGGAAGCGCACTTTTCGATTATAATGAAGCAATTAGATTAAATCCGGGAGATGCAAGTTTATATAACAATAGGGGTGTTGAATTATACAATTTAGGGAGATATGATGAGGCTATAAGGGATTTTAAAAAAGCAATTGAGCTTGAGCCCGACATACCGCTTCAACATGCTAATTTAGGCGATGCGCTTAGAAAATACCATAGAATTGCGGAAGCTATTCAACAATTTAGTGAAGTCTTGGGACTAATTATTCAAAGACAAGATGGATTAACAATTAATGACCGTATTGCAGCTAGCAGGGCGTTTGTAGCATTGAAACCACTGCATTTGGTAATGGAAGAAGACCTGCCTCCAAATCTTCTTTCTCAGATACGAATTTTTGAATACCCCCATCAGACCTATGTCCAATCCATAGGGCGTAATTGATGTATATTAATACTATTGGATAGCATGTAAAACCCCTTAAAATTGAAAACCAGCGGAAAACAAAGTTTTCTAAGTATTTGAAAAAGAGGGACTTTTTCAAAACTTTTATATATAATCAGCATACGAATTTTTCATCATGGAAGGGCAAACACAGGAGCAGGTAGCTATTCAACAGCAAAAAGGGACAAGGATAAGCAGAATTGTGCTGAGCGGCTTCAAGAGCTTTGCAAAGCATACAGAAATACCTTTTTCCCCATCTTATAACTGCGTCATAGGGCCAAATGGCGCGGGCAAGTCGAACATTTTAGATGCATTGAGCTTTGTTTTGGGCAAAAGCTCCTCAAAGTCAATGCGCGCGGAGAAAGCCTCTAACCTAATATACAATGGGGGAAAATTAAAAAAGCCCGCAAAATCAGGGGAAGTTTCCCTATACTTTGACAACGGCAAAAAGACTTTTCCAACTGAAGATTCCGAGGTTAAGATTACAAGAATCGTAAGGCAGAATGGACAATCTGTCTATAAGATAAATGATGAGACAAGGACAAGGCAGGAAATTCTTGAATTATTGTCAATTGCAAAGATAAATCCCGATGGCTACAACATAATTCTGCAGGGCGACATAATAAAATTCGTTGAGATGCATCCTGACCAAAGAAGAGAGCTTATAGGAGAGATAGCTGGAATTTCTGTTTATGAGGAAAAGAAGCACAAGGCTCTGTTGGAGCTGCAGAAAGTTGATGAAAGATTAAAGGAAACGGAAATAGTGCTTACGGAAAGGAACACATACCTTAAAGAGCTGAAGAAAGACCGAGACCAGGCATTGAAGTATAAGGAGATGAATGACAGAATACGCACAAACCAGGCTTCTTACCTTAAATTGCAGATAGATAAAAAGGAAAAGGAAAAATTGGAATTAAGGCAGAAACTCGATGAAACAAATGCAGAGCTGCAGAAGATAAATGGCCAAATTGACAATTTTAAAAAATTAAATGAAGAAAAAAGAGCCCAGATAGAGCAAATTTCCAGGGACATAGAGCAGAAAGGCAATGTCGAGCAGGTCCAGCTTAATAGGCAAGTTGAGGAACTAAAGATTGACATAACAAAAAAGAACTCAAGGGTAGACACAATAAGGAATGAGATTGAAAGAATTAGTAAGAGGAAAATTGACCTGCAAAGCAGCATAAAAGATGTTGAGGGAAAAATAAAGCAGCTTGAGGAAGACAAGAAGAATATGCAAAGCGACATTAACGCAAAGCAGAAAGAAAGAGCATTAATAACAAAAAAAATACATGAGTTCAGAGGAAAGCACAAATTGGAGAACATTGCTGATATTGAGAAGGAGGTTGCTGAGATAGACAAAAAATCAGAGGAGTTGCAGAAGGAAGTTCAGGCAGCAAGGGAGCAGCAGCACAATCTC
Organism: Candidatus Woesearchaeota archaeon; assembly: GCA_016187495.1. Lineage (GTDB taxonomy): Archaea > Nanobdellota > Nanobdellia > Woesearchaeales > GW2011-AR4 > JACPJP01. Next base: position 16,873 of record JACPJP010000031.1, on the reverse strand, counting down.
ATACGGGAAAAAGACGCGATTATGCACGATATGGAAACTATAGATGCACAGATGAAAAAAGTCTTGGATGTTGAGAAAGAAAACAAGAAAAAGCTGGAAGAAGCAAAAAACAAAAGAGATGAGTTCAAAAAAGCCACGCTGGAGCTGAACAAGAAGCTTGAGGAAGACTCTGCAATTGCTGTAAGGCTTTCCACAACAAGGAAAAAAATATTTGATGAAGATGAGGAGCTTGCAAAGCTAAATGCAAAACAGGCAAGCACAAGGGAAATGAGCTACTCAGACATCGCGGTTAAAAGAATTTTGGAGCTTAAAGCCAGCAAGCAGGGAATTTATGGGACCGTTGCAGAACTCGGAAACGTAAGCTCAAAATATTCACTGGCTTTGGAAATTGCAGCAGGGCAGAAATTAAAGAGTATTGTTGTAGAGGATGACAAGATAGCATCAGAATGCATAAAGTACCTAAAGGAGCATAAGCTTGGCGTGGTTACATTATTTCCATTAAACAAATTAAAATCATCACCTACTAAAGAAAGCATTGAGAGGCTTTCTAAGGCAAACGGCAGCCATGGACTTGCGCTTGATCTTATTTCTTTTGACAGCAAATTCAAAAAAGTGTTTGAGCATGTTTTTTCCGATACTATCGTGGTTGATAATATTGATGTTGCTAGGAGATTGGGCATAGGTGATGCGAAGTTTGTTACGCTGGATGGAGATGTAGCTGAAAAAAGTGGGGCAATGCATGGAGGCTTTAGATTAAAGAGGAAGCACAGCATGGGATTTAAGGAAGAGGATATTGAAAAGGAGATTGAAAAACTGGAAAATGAGATAGGGAAGCTCAGAAAAACAATTGATGAACTTGAAACTGTAAGAACAGAAAATGAGCAGCTTATATCTAACTTGAGGACAAAAAAAGCATCCATGGAAGGGGAAATAATAAATCTTGAGAAGTCTTTGCACCTTGAAGCAACTGATTTAGAAGCTAATGAAGAGAAAAAATCAGCTCTTGAAAAGCATGCAAAAGAAATTGACGAAAAAATGAGGCTTGTAGTGGAAAAGACCAATTCTCTGAATTCCGAGCTTGCTGCAATTAAAACGGAGAAGCAGAAATTAAGGAACAGCATAGCGCAATTAAGCAATCCAACTTTAATAGCAGAACTTAACGCTTTCGAGGAAAAGCTCAAGGAGCTGGATGAGAACTTGATAAGAATAGACTCTGAAATAAAGAATATAGACATGCAGTCAGAAAGCATATACAAGAGCGAGCTGGAAAAGACAGACAAGATAATAAAGCAGCTTGACAAGGATTATGAGGACTTTAATAAAGAGCTGAAAGAGCTTGCAGCAGTTGTAAAAGGAAAAGAGTCGGAGCTGGCAGAGAAAGAGGCCCTTGCCCAAGATTTCTATGCAAAATTCAAGGGCTTGTTCCACAAAAGGTCAGAAATAGACAAGGAAATACAAAGAAACCTTGCTGCTGTTAACAACAAGCAGGATGAAAGCAGGAAAGTTGAAGTAAGGTCAAATACCCTTTCCCTGAAGCATGCAGAGCTTGAATCTGTCCTTTCTGGACTTAACATGCAATTCCAGCAGTACGAAGGCGTTAAGCTGGATTTAAGCAAGGATGAGGAGCAGCTTAAAAGCGATATAAGGAAATTTGAGAGCATGAGGGAGCAGATAGGCTCTGTAAATATGCGCGCCTTGGAAATTTATGAGGAAGTTGAAAAACAATATAATGAATTAGTCGAAAAAAAAGACAGGCTTGGAAAGGAAAAGGAAGATGTGCTTAAAATGATGAATGAGATAGAGAGCAAGAAAAAAGACCTCTTTATGAAAGTCTTTAATGTGGTAAATGACACCTTCAAGAAATTTTTCTCATTGCTTACCACAAAAGGAGAAGCCAACCTTGTGATAGAAAATGAGGAAAACCCGTTTGAAGCTGGAGTAAGGATTAACGTCAAGATAACGGGAAGCAAATTTTTGGATATAAGAAGCTTATCCGGAGGGGAAAAGACTATGACCGCTTTAGCATTCATATTTGCAATACAGGAGCATGAGCCCGCATCCTTTTATATTCTGGATGAGGTAGATGCAGCACTCGACAAGCACAATTCCGAGAAATTTGCAAAACTCATAAGGCAGTATTCAAATAACGCGCAGTATATAATAATGAGCCACAATGATGCTGTAATATCGGAAGCTGACAACCTGTACGGGGTTTCGATGAATGAGCATGGCATTTCGCAAGTGGTTAGCTTGAGGGTTTGATTGATGAAATTAAAAGGTTTGCTATATAACTTTGGATTAAAGCCTGTATACTCTCTTTTTTATCTAGGGGACTGGAACAAAAAAACAGTTATTCACAATGTTGACGGCAAAGCCAAATTCAAATTAAGGGTCAATACAAGTGATAAAATGATTCTGATGGAAGTGTGGAAAACAAATTCGTACATTGCTGAAGATTTTAATATCAAAAAAGATGATGTAGTTGTTGATATTGGCGCTAACATTGGCGCATTTTCAGTTCTTGCCGCTAAGAACGCAACCAATGGAAGTATTTTTGCATACGAGCCAGACAAAGAAAATTATGAAATACTTAAAAAAAATAATGCTCTCAACAATTTACATAATGTTTTTGTATCGAATTTAGCAGTTACTGGAAAAAGAGGCTATATAGACTTTTTTGCTTCAAAACTGAACAATGGCGGGCATTCTATATACAGCACAGACTCCAAAAAAGTCACAAAAGTTAAATCTACCACACTTAGCGATATTTTTAAAATAAATAATTTAAAAAAAATAAATTATCTTAAAATCGATGCGGAAGGGGCAGAATATGATGCCCTATTAAACACTCCTGCCCCAGTTATAAGAAAGGTAGATAAAATAGTTTTAGAATACCATAACTATTTAGATAGTGCACACAATCACATCGAATTAAAAGACTACTTAGAAAATAATGGATTCAAAGTGGAAATAAGTAGGAATACGCTTTTTAGGAGGATGTTTGGAACCGGAATGATTAAAGCCAGACGTTAAAATTCTTGAATGGAAGTTAAAAAATGACATCTAGCCAAAAAGACCTTAGAATAGCCCACTTTACAGACACGTTCCATCCTAAAATAGACGGGATTGTAACTTTTCTTAATAACTCGATTGATTATTTCTCAAGAAAAAACCATAATATTATTGTATTTTGCCCCACCTATGGGAAGCAAAAAGAAAAATATTTTGGCAAAAATGTCAAAATTTTCAGGCTTCACTCCATACACTTGCACACTTACAAGGAAGTCAAAATAGCCATAGCGCGGCCAAAAAAAATATTTAAAGAACTTAAGTATTTCCATCCGGATATAATCCATATACATTCACCTGGCATCGTCGGCTTGCTTGGGATTCTAGCTGCCAGAAAATTGCATGTACCATTAATCGGAACATACCATACCCTGATATCCGAGCAGACCGATTATATTTCGTTAGGCAACATACTTGGGCTAAATAAATTGGTAGGAAAATTATACACTCTTTTCAAAAAGGAAAAATTCAGAAAAAAGCCAAAAGATAGCAGCAGGCTAAAAAGGCTTCTTTGGTACATTTCCCTGAAGATGTACAAAAAATGCGATATAATCATCGCACCTTCAGAATCTATAGCAAATTTGCTTAAAAGTAAACTGAGGCATAATGCGATATACCATGTGTGCTGCGGGGTCAGTCTCAAAAAATTTTATCCTAAAAAATCATATAAGCATGCCGAAAACCTATCCTTTGTCTATGTTGGCAGGCTCTCATTTGAGAAGAATATAGATATAATCATTAAAGCATTCCAAATTCTTGACAAAAGAGGCATCGATTTTTCACTTAAAATAGTTGGAGACGGCCCGGCGAGGAAATATTTAAAGGGAATAGTAAAAAGGTATGGTCTTGAATCAAAAATAATATTTACAGGAGAACTTTATGGCGATGCACTAAAGAAAATATACAGGAAAACTGATGTGTTTGTAACGGCCTCTACAATGGAAACATTGGGGATGTCTATACTTGAGGCCCTTGCATCCGGCACCCCCGTCATTGCCGCAAGAAAGTATGCAGTTCCCGACATTGTCAAGGACGGCGTAAATGGCTATTTAGCTGAGCCATATAGTGCTGAAAGTTTTTCAGAAGCAGTAATAGAGATTATAAAAAACAAATCCAGAATTCCGCATTTTGGCAGGCAAGGAGTCAAAATAGCGCAAAAATGCGAACTTGAAAGGAGTATGAAAAGGCTTGAGTCAGTCTACGTCGAGGCTATGCGAGTGGCCAAGGACCGTCATTAACCTATCTGAGGAATTAACCAGTTTTAGAAAGCTTGTTGCTATTTTTCATGCCCAAATCCATACTTAAACATGTTAGTCTTAATTTCTCCAAAAAGCAGCCTATAACAACCAGACAAAAATAATTTTACAATCAATCCTAATCTTCCTTCCTCCTCAAACCTCCTTACCGAAGCATAAATTTTCACACCCTTTAGGATTCTGAATCTTCCATATTTGCCAGCACGCTTGGCATAGTCCATGTCCTCTGAAAGTTTTATAGTCTCGTCAAAGCCCTTGATTTTCCGATGCAAATCTTTTTTGCAAAATATGCCAAAGGCTGCGTTAGGGTAAAAAAACTGTGCTATGCAAATCCAAAAGTTAAAAAATGCAAATACAATGTTATCTATTGCTTTATTGCTTAGCGGTCGTGCACAGCAGCCTGCAGCATCAAGGTTTTTGTTTTTTATTTCATTTAAGGATTTTTGTAAAAAGAATTTTTTAACAATGCAGTCTGCATCTATGAAAAACAGTATATCCCCTTTCGCAACTTTAGCTCCGTTATTTCTCGCAGCTGCAGGCAATCCTCCTTTTGTTATCCTGCAGCCGTATTTTTTTGCGATCTGTCTTGTTTTGTCCTTTGAATTAAAGTCAGCAACAATAATTTCATAATCCTTAAAATTCTGCTTTTTTATGCTATCCAGAATTTTTGGCAAATACCTTTCCTCATTTAATGTTGGAATTATTATGCTGAGCATTTATTACTTCATCTCCAGAAAAAATACCATGAAAACATAGCTATGGATATATTTACAATGTAATATAAAGGGATTTCAAATTTTCCTATTTTGACCCAAGGGTACCACTTTACATATTTTGAATTAAAATGCTTAGAATCAAAAACCGGATTTACAATAAACCATGTAAAATCTTCGACAATAAGGCCGATGAAAAATGCGCTCAACAAGATTCCAAGAATCCTTAAATCAAAGCCAAAAATTACCAATGGGAGGGTTATAAGCAAAGGCCACATAACCATAAAGAGCCAGAAATGGTATGCTGTGAGCCAGACATATTTTTTTGTCCTTATCTTCCAACCTAGCTTGGCTTCTGCCCATGCATGCTTGCCTTCAACATAGGCTTCCCAGAAGCCGTTGGCTGTCATAGCAGCCCATACCCAGGCAAAGATTAGGATTGTTTGCATTTCCGGCATTTTAAGATAAAATGCGTCGGCCGGGAATTTCGCCAGCTTTCTTAATTCCGTATAAGTAAAAAAGCTGCTTCGAACCCGGACACCGGGCTTGGAAGGCCCGAGTCATAGCCATTAGACCACCGACGCATAAAACAATTAGATTTTTATTTTGTTTATATATTTAATTATTTTTAATTATGGGTACAAACAATTGGACAACCATTCTTTAAACTAGATTTGAAATTTAAGCCGTGCCTTCGGCACATAATCTCGTGCTCGGCAAAATTTTTCCTGCCAATAAATTTTGCCTCGCCTAGTTATAATAATAATTTTATTGCAATTGTTAGGTGAGGCGTCGCGATATGACAGAAAAGCGACGCCGAGCAGTAAATTTGCCGAAGGCAGATTAATTTAATGTATCTAATAGAATTAACTTCATGATACTAACCAACTATAAAATACCGGCTTTGCCTTAAAACTGCCACTTGCCCCAAAAGTCCTGATTCTGCCTCAAAAGTGGCTATCTTGTATAATAACCCTTAATCCATGAACCAATTGAACAAAATATAAAGAAAATACCAATAAAAAAGAGATTATTAGATTTTTTGAAGAAAGTATTGACCAAATCTCCAAACATCTGGTTTAGTTCAATTGAATTAAGGTTATTTATTAATATAAGATTAAAATAATTTGCTGATAAACTTGTATAGATACCAGCTCCAATAATAAATGTTCCAGAGATTATTGCTAAAATCTGTGCAAGGTTATACCAATCCTCTTTTTTTGATTTTTTCATTTTAGTTTCGACTGCTTTTCCGTCTTTTCTTCCATAATAGGTTTGCCTTTGCCCCAGCCAGAATAATAAGCCAACCCTTTCTCTTTTTTAAGTTCTAAAGAAGGCTTCTTTTTCTTCTTGGCTTTCTCTTTTGCTGTTTCTTCTTCCAAGATTTTAAGCAGGTGGGTGTCCATTTTCTTTAATATATATTCTTGATAATAATTAAAGATATAAAGATATGCTAAAATCATGCTCTTTATGACAATTAAACTGACTTTGCTTATAGGACTTGGTGCGGACATAAACTAAAACGAGGAGTAAATAAATTTTTGATTAACAATAAGCTGATTTTCGTATATAATTCTTCCCCACAAGAGAAAAGTGCCTATTGCAATTTTAATGACGTTAACAGGCGAATTGACAAATTTCTTAATTACATAGCAAAAATAGCTATACGCAAGTCTATCAGCGATTTTACAGTTGTGATGGCTTTTACAATAAAAACAAGGAAAACACAGATAGGCAAAGATTGTATAATCAACCCCTTGAATATGCTAAAATCAGGTGGTCATATTGTGAAAGTTGTTTATTTAAGGAGAAAAAGGCATGATGCTCAAAGGATTGATGATTTTATTAATTCCAAAGTTAAACCAGATTTAGTGATTGACAGCAATGAGCAATACACAAGACAAGCACAAGAACTAAAAGATTTTATTAGTAGACAATAACAATGGGTTCAGCTCCAAGCCATAAAAAAGCCCCTGTAATAATACCTAAATGGGCTAAACAGCAAGATAGATTTCAAAGAAGCACAAAATACCCCTATTGCAGAGGAACTTTTCCAGATTGCCCAGAAGAAATTAAGTCAGATTTTGTGGCTGATGTTTGTAAGGTTTGCCCCCTATTTAAGAAATAGGTAAAATAATTCAAGCAAAACTCTTCATAGCTATTTCTTTGATTTTATCTTGAATATCTCTTAATATGCCATCTTTTGCTTCAAGAGCCTCATATTCTCTGACTATTTCCATCTGCTCATTATGGTCTGGAATATCTATAATCACATTCTTGAAGAATCCAGTCATGTTCCATGTGCCATTATCGGAACTGGAAGCATAGGACAGGAAATCGTCTTTGTATTGTATACTTAACCATTTGAGATTAATTTTATGAGGGCAATTTTCCTTCACAAATAGGATATAAACATCTTCATTTATGGTATATTTTCCAGAGTTCAAGGTTCTCGTTTTTCCTGCCTTACCCTTTCTAATAACAAATAATCCCTCTTTATCTTTAAACACTTTCAAAGGTTTCCCATTTATCTCGCACATAGGCAAATAACCTACAATGCGGTGTTCTTCTGAACTCGCCAATACAGCATATTCCATATTTTTGTATTGTGTTTTTTTGTAAATAAACTCTTCTGTAAGTCCAGAATTTCCACTCATATAATCAATAACCATGTTCCATGTGCCATTATCGGAACTGGAAGCATAGGACAGGAAATCGTCTTTGTATTGTATACTTAACCATTTGAGATTAATTTTATGAGGGCAATTTTCCTTCATAAATAGGATATAAGCATGGTCATTAATTGTGTAATCCCCCTTTGGAAGATACTTTGTTGTTCCTGCATTTCCATTTCTTATGACTAACAAACCTTCCTTATTATCAAAGACCTTCAAGGGCTTATCATTAATTTGGCACATGGGTATTTCTCCCATTTTCGTATCTTCTTCTGTGGAACTTGAAAGAACAACATATCTCTTCCCTTTTTTTTGGGATTGCTGATAAATAAACTCTTCTGTAAGTCCAGAATTTCCACTCATATAATCAATAACTTCGTTTATCGGAATATCTTTGGCTTGATATTTTTTGTATAGACTCATTTTTCAAAGTAAGAGGATATTTTTTTTATTTCTTTTTTCAAATCACTTAATTCTATAAAATGAGGTTCAGCTTTTCTCAAATAATATTCTGGTAAAAAGCTGTGGTCTTTGTCATTTATTATATCTAAAATTTTAATAAATCCAGCTTTTCTTAATCTTATTGTTATGCCTTTTTCATCTATCCATTCAGTCCCATTGTTTTTTGAATCTTCATACTTTAACCATCTTTCTTCTAATATGCCAGTCATTTCCTCTCCATCCGTGCTAACCCATCCAGAAATTTCATCATGCATCCAGCCGTTCCTATTATTTCGCAGTTTTGTTTGGAATCTCTTATCCGAATTTGCTAATCCGTCATTGTCGATAATATACATCCAGATTGATTCTTTTTGAGGCTTGGTAATTACTTCACTTCTCTTTGTAAAAAATAAGGCATAAGTCTTTTCTTTTGTGTAAGGTGCAAATGCAAATTTAGGCAAACTAACTATTGCATCAATATTACATTTTTCAAGCAATTCCTTTCTAAATGAATCAAATGTTGGATTTTCAAGAACCCCATCAGGTGTTATAACACATGCTCTTCCGCCTATTTTAAGTATATTTATTATCTTACACAAAAAAGCAATTTCTGTTCTGTTGCTTGAAATGCTTGTTGTTTCTGCCTTAATTACACCGCTACCATATGGGGGATTGGTTATCACATAATCATATTTTGATTTATACCATTCCTTTTTGGGTTTAAGACTATTATCATCAAGCATATTAGTATGTCCGTCTCCAACAAGAAACATATTCAGCTTTGTGCGTGAGATATTTTCTTCTCTTACATCAATTCCATAAAAGCATTTCTTTTCAAGAAATTTCTTTGCTTCTTTATTGTAAGTCCCTGATTTTTCATAATTATTTTTCAAAACTTTAAAACTCTCTGTGAGGAATCCGCCAGTTCCACAAGCAGGGTCTAAAATTGTAAATTCTCTTTCTTTATTGTAATATTGTTCACTTTTGAGTAAAAGTTTAGCAAATATGTGGGCATAGTGCCTTTTAGTGAAATATTCTCCAAAATCTTTTTTCTCTTTGGATGATGCAAACATTTCATAGACAGCACCAAATAAATCAAAACCACATCCATGCAAGGGTCGCATTGAATCAATTATCTCATAAATCCTTTGAACATCATCCTTATCTACTAATGCAGGTTTCCCACGCTCTCCAGTAATCAAAATTCTTACAGATTCCATTAAATTCTGAAATTCTTTAAATTCAGTTTCATTTTCGAGCCTCTTTATGTATTGTGAAAGGTTGCCAACTAATTTTTCAGAATTATCATCAACACAATTAGACCAGTAGATTTTACTATTGTCCTTATTGTTGTCAATTATTTCCTTTTCTTCAAAAAATTCAAGAGAAACAAACCCTATCGTAAAATCAATTTTCTCAATGTTATCTTTAAAATTGATTCCTCTGTATATCCCAGCTAATTCCCATAATTTCTTATTAAAAATAGCTTCCGAAATTGTTGAAATTGAATCGACATTAGTCTGAATATTATCCAGTTTTTTGTCTTTTTTTAATCTATTCTTAATTAAACGAAGTATATCTATCGTCTGAAATTCCCTTATTGGATTCTTATTTAAAGTGATTTCTTTGCCAGTTTCAGAATTGTAAAAAACAGATTTCTTACAATTAGTTACTATAAAATATGGCAAACCCAATTTCTTTGATTTACCTTTCCCTTGTTTTATTGCATCCTTCCAATCTGTATCATTAAAGGTGCATTCGTCTTTTACTTCTGAATATCCTACAAGATTTTTTATGAACTGCTCTTCATTTGTTCCATCAAATTCAAATTCTGAAATAAGGATGTCTGGTCTTTCAGACCCAGTATATTTTGAGAACGAAGTATCATTGACTATCTGCCGTAGAGGTATGCTTAATTGACCCACTAAAACCTCATTGATTAATCTTGTTACAGTAAGTGCTTCCCTTTTCTTTTTTTTAGCCATTCTTTTATTTTTTCTTTTTCTTCTTTTCTAAATCCCAATAAGCAGATTTGCAATTTGGGCAAATTCTCGGCTTCTCTTTTATTGTCCCTGTTAGCTCTGCCATGCTAACTCTGGGTATCCATTCATGCCCACAACGCAGACACTTAAAGGCGTTCACTTCTTTTTTTATTATATATTTTTCGTTCATTTTTACTTTTATAAGTATCACTCATATATAAATCTTTTCTTTTAAAAATACCCTTTATATAAACATCATTTAAATAAGGTATGTTTAGAAGTATACTTATAAAATATTACCTTTATAAGTAAAAAATAGAAAGGTTTATATACTTGCTTTACTTTCATAAGTATACGTATAAAAGTAAATAAATAATCAATGAGGTAATAAAAATGCAACAAGAACAAATTGAAGTAAGGAAACAAAGGGGCTATGAGATAGCCAAAACATCAAGGATAGTAAAAACCGAAAAGTTAAGAAACTGCAAGTGCAAACATATCTGGGCTGTTGAGTTTATAGTAACCAAGCAAATAGACCAAGAAGGCAACATAACAATAACCCAGACAGTAAGGAAAACCTATTCACAGGATTGGAAAAACTACAATCTTGCACAGCAAAAAGAGAAAGAAATTTTTATGAAGCTGTTGGCTGATATAACAAGCAGAATAAACAATAAAACCTATGAATTTGGCAGACCTTCCAACAATATAGGAGATACAATTTATTCAATGGTGTTCAAAGTTTATTCAACCTTTTCTGGAAGGCGTTTTTCAACAGATTTGGAGATAGCAAAAGACAATGGCTTTGCAGAGCAGAAAATACCCTATAATAGTATGTTCAGGTATTTTCAGAAGAAAGAATTAACCCCCTTATTGGCTAACATGGTGGCTATAACTTCTTTGCCATTAAGAAGCGTTGAAACAAAGTTTGCCATAGACAGCACAGGATTTGGGACTTCAAACTTTCAAAGATGGTATTCTTTCAAGCATGGCAAGGAAATTTCATCAAGAAGGTGGGTTAAGTGCCATTTTATGACGGGCGTTAAGACCAACACAATAACAAGCGTTTCAATAACTTCTGAATTTGACAATGACAGCCCAGAGCTAAAAGCATTAGTTAATGAAACTGCCGAGAATTTCAAGATGGAAGAAGTATCGGCGGACAAGGCGTATTTGAGCCAAGATAATCTGGAACTGATAGACAGCAAAGGGTCTGTGCCTTTCATTCCATTTAAGAGCAATAACCAAGCCAATAGGAATGGGGCAATCTGGAAGAAAATGTTTTATTACTTCCAGCTTAACAACGAGCAGTTTTTAGAGCATTTTCACTCCAGAAGCAACGCCGAAACAAGCGTTCACATGATTAAATCAAAGTTCGGCGATTCAGTAAGGAGCAAGAAGTGGTCAGCACAGGTTAATGAGGTTTTATGCAAAGTTATCTGCCATAACATCTGCGTTGTAATCCAAGAAATGCACGAGTTAGGGATTAACCCTGATTTTTCTTCTTAACTACTGCTTTAAAAGGTAGAACATCAGACGGGTTACGCATTTCTTGTGCATCAAATCCACAAGCGGGACAAATTCTGTATGCTTGTGTATCTTCTTCTTTGGATTCCCATTTACATTCTGGACAAAGTTGAGTTGCCATAGTCAAATATAAGATTAAACTCCTTATTTAAATTTTTGCCTCAAAAGTCAATAGTCTGCCCCAATAGTAAGCTAAAAAGTGGACTTATGAGGCAAAGCTTAAAATACCGAAACGCTTATATACCTAAATATGCCTTATGCCATATTTGGGGGTGTTGGATGGGCGAAGAAGGTCCTGTTTACAAGAATCCTGTTTCTCATATTGATATTAATAGAAGCGTTAATTCAATTGAATACATCAACTTCAGGGATGTAAATGCAGAATATGTTTTCAAGGAATTCTTGAAGGACATTAATTCCAACAATGATGCAATAGAGCTTAACCTGATAAACAACAAGGCCTATAAAGAGGCTGTTATAACATCTTTAAGCAGGGATGTAAGCAGAAGCGAAATATTGCTGCAGATGATAAGAGGCGAGCAGAAGACTTTTGGCGGCAGCAAGCTGTTTTATCTTAATGATACCTACGATAAGATGCTTGTTATTTCAGTCCCAAGAAGCATGGAAGGGAAACTTAGCATGGTGCTCAACAGATTGAACAAGATAAATGAGAAGGTTGCAAGAATCAATTTCAGGGTTAAGAAAGAAAACCTTGAGGTTTACATGAAAAGGCAAAGCCTGAAGGACAAGAAGGACATTATCGCAAATATGATTAACGAGAGGCTAAAGATTTAGATTTGCTTTCATTCTATATATAAATTCATTAAAGTCATCTTGTTTTACATTTGCGCCGCATGCATATTCATGGCCTCCGCCATAGCCCTCTAATCCGGACAAGGACTTTTCTAATATTTGAGGTATTATAATGCCCCTGCTTCTTATACTCATTCTTACCTCATCTTCCTTCTTTCTCCCAACTATTATTATTTTATCAGGGTATTTATTAAGCAACTCATTTGCCAGATCGCCAGTAAAGCTCATTTTGTCGTCAGAATACGTGTACACAAGAATTTTTTCTTTGCTGACATTTTTAATCGCGTCATTCAATAGGCTTTCATATAATTTATTTATCTTTTCGTATCGCTTATAGATAAATTTGCCTTGTGCAGTCTCCTGGTTAAGGATTTCGTAAGGGCTTTGGATTCTTGTCAGCACTTTCATGCACTTCATTACCTCGCTTGTTTTTCCCTTTAAGCAGAAGGAAAATGTTTTGATTAAAATGCCTATTTTGCTGTTAAAATATAAATCCCCGATTGTTTTTTTGCCATTTGATAAATCAGGGTATTTTTCCTCAAATTCATTAAAAAAATCAGGCATGTAGTAATCAGCGATGCAACCCGTCATTGCAATCCACATATTTTGATCAACAGCTTTATAGCACAAATAAGTTGTTGGAATATTTGCATCTTTTTTATTTAGCCTCGGGTTAAAGTACCTTACACTGTTCCTTTCATAAGGCCCATGGTGGTCTATCCATATTATAGGCACTTTTGAAGCATCAATAAAATCCTGCTCTAGATTTGCCACGTCAAGAACAAAAACTTTGTCTGTATCATAAGAGTCTATCTTTGGCGCGTATTGCGCATCCAGTTTAGGGTGAGTTTTTACAACAAAGCCGTGGCCTTCCTTTTTGTAGCGGTAAAGCAAAAGAAAGGCGCATAGCCCGTCAGGGTCGTCATCAAAGAAGAACAAGGGGTTTTGGCAGTTGTCCAGTTCGTCTTTAATCTGTTGCAACTGTTTTTGGGTAAGCATTTACCAAGAAAGTTTATACTTATATTTAAAGGTGGATGCTAAATTAGTGAAATTTTAGTTAAACTCAATAAAATTTCCATTTTTCTAAGAGAACGAGTTTGGGGCTCCTACTTTATTTGAACAAATCTACCAAACAAAACCTATCTTTTTTAACGCATCATATACTTCTTTAGGTGTTACATTGATTAGTGTCCATGTGTAACCAGCAGATTTCAAAGGATTTAGTGATGCAAAAGGAAATTCTTCAGGTGGACCTCCAAATTGATAAATAGGTTCATGGGTTAATTGCTTTCTTCCTGAAGGATCTCTCTTTATTTTTTGTCCATCTTCGTCATGATAAGTCAAAACTCTTTGCGATGGAATATGATTAATGGCAAAAACTATGCTTTCTCCAAAATCACCAGAATAACCAAAATCTGAAGCAATTACCAATCCTTCAATCCTTCCAAAAGTTCTTCCCTCTTCAAATCTTTGAATTCTAACTTGAGGCATCTGTAATTCAAAACCCTTACAGCCAACATATTGAGATAAATCTGGTTTTCTATCACTGCGACCATTTAACCATCTTTGGAAGAATTCATCGGGGGTTTGAATAAGTCGTTCTCCTTGATGTTGTGTTAGATACTCTAAATCCCTTCTAAATCTAGTCTCATCTCTTTCTGATAACTTTTCATTTTCTAAAGTAGTAAGGAATTGAACTCTATAAATCCCTTTTGGGTATTCTTTCAAAAAAGCCAATTGTTCATCTGCCATAATATGATTGTAAGTTATCATTATTTAAATCTTTTGGTTTTTACTACTATAAAGTTTATACTCTAATAACAGGAGCCCCAAACTCTAAAAGGTAGTCTGCTCACGCAGAGATTTATTGGAAACGAAAATTTTACTTTTCGGAACGAAATTTTCCCAGCACTTTGTAACTGAAAACTAACTTAATGGGAATTCCATACAAAATTCCAATATACGAATATGTAAACTAGTCTACAAAAAAGATAAATTTAAATACTAGCTCATCTACAGCGCTTTGCTCAAGTAAGGCTACTTTCTCTTTAAAGGAGATAGTGTAGTGCAAACTAATAAAAAACAAAAGAAAAAGAGGGCGAGATTATGGAAACTGATGAAAAAATCGTAAAAAAGATGGTTAATGATATAGCGGACAGCAATGCAAGCTTATTAAGCCCGCAAGCAGAAACTTCAAAATTTGGAAAAATGCTGCCAGCACTGCTGAAAAAGGGCATAGAAAGCTTAAACTTATCTATGTTTTCTGACGATATTAGGTTTACTATACTGACTGAGATGGGAGAAGCTTATAGGAGAAAGGGCAACTTAAATGATGCTGTAAAGGCTTTTATCCTTGCGGAAAACAGGGAAAAGCTGAATGAGGCTGGAAAAGACTATGAGAAGCTGATGCAGTTCAACAATGCAATAGAAGTCTACAAACTTACTGGAAATAAAGAAAAGCTGCTTGAGCTGGGCAGGAAATGCCTTAACGATGGAAGGCTTGAGCCTGCGTTGAGTGCATTTTTAGCTTTAGGCGATAGCAACCACCTTCTTGAGGTAGGGGAGCAATGCCTAAGCAAATACCGATTTGAGCATGCTTTTGAGATATTTTCAGCTGTGAAAGACAAAACCATGTTGGTAGGGCTTGGAAACGCATGCGTAAAGGAAAAAAGATATGATTATGCTATAAAAGCATTTGAACTTGCGGGAGATAAAGAAAAGCTCAATACGGTTGGGGACATGTGCATGAAGGAAGAGGACGTCTCAAAAGCCCTTGAAGCGTATCAATTAGCGGGCAATGAAACAATGTCCAGTTTCATAAAGGAAAACTTCAAAGAGTGAGGCAAGATGGAGCAGCAAATCTTAAATGGCATAGCTAGCAGCAACTTCGGCAACAGCTATTTGATAGAGAAAAAATTTGAAGTTATGCTGGACAATGCAAGCAAAAAGCTGATGGCCGAGGTTCTTAAAATAAAGGAATCATTAACCTTGCTTCAGGAAGATGTTAAGGAATTGAAGAGGAGCGGCGTTCAAGCGCCTGCACAAGTAAATGCACAAGTAAATTATGCATATGCTGAAAGCAGACGTTCTGCCAGCAGCGAGAGCGCGAGGACAACACATGATAACATTAATCCAAAAGATGTTGCAGTAGAAAAAATGTTCTACTTCGGGAACAAGAGGTAAGGCTTTATGGAAAAACCTGTTTTATACACCTGCTCATTATGCAAGCTGGAATTTCCCTCTGCTAAAATGAGGTATGCACAAGACGGCAAAAAGCTAATATGTATTGAATGCTTCAATAAGGTGTATAAGAAAAAGCAGCAGGAGCAAGTTGCTATCAAAGAGAAGCAGTCATACGAATATTCTAATCCCAGTTCGACATCAGGAACTATTTTGAATAAGCCCATTTTGGTAATATGCACGCACTGCAGGTATAAATTCCATTACAAGGCTAACTTCAAGCCATTCTGCCCTTACTGCGGAAAGAGCAGCCTGAGAAAATATGAGGAGTTTACCGCGCAAAAGATACTTAACGATTCTGCAAAAGGGGATTTTTAGGATAATTTTTAGTTTTGGTTTCATAAACTTTAAATTCACCAAATTCTTTACCTTAATTATGCATCTTCCTGGATATAACCCAAAAAACCACCCATTATTTAATTGCGGCAACATAAACTGCCCCATCTGCACCAAGGCTTATTCTCAAATTAAGATGAAAAGCCTTATTGTAAAGGAAAATTTCTCGACAGAAGGCGTTGCCCCTTTTATAGGGAGGTACGGCTACCCTTACATCAACCTAGGAATTCTTGCTCCGCCGGAAGAAACTAATGAAACATGGCTTTATGACGCGCCAAAATACTGGTCGTACAATAATTTTCAGATACCAAAAATAGTTGAGTTACGTTCTTCATTAATCAATTCAAGGGAAAAAATAAGTGTAAAGCAAAAGAATAAATTTTTAGAATTAAACCAGGAAATAAGCATGGCTTCTAAGCCAACAGATATTGATATTAACCTAAAAGATAAGCCTAAATTTAGGGTAAACTACGACAATTTTATGGCTCCAACAGGGCCTTATGCTGCATTAAAAAAGGCAAAGCTGACGGAAAATCCTAAAATAGATACTAAAGTACAGAAAGTTCATTATGATGCAGACTTAAAGGCGAATGATGCATTAATCTATTTGTATAAAAACGATTTTGACGAAAATTTTTTGTCAAGGATTTTAAGTGTTGGAACATTGGGAATAGGAAAGAGCAGGAAATTAGTTCCGACAAGATGGTCCATTACTGCAATTGATGATACCTTAGGGAAGCATTTAATCAATCAAATTAAAAAATATAACCTTATAAATAATTATTCTGCATTTTTTGATGGCTATCTTGGAAATTATTATT
>JACPJP010000029.1 GCA_016187495.1 Candidatus Woesearchaeota archaeon | reverse complement strand
GCTGTTTAAGATGCACAAGCAAATGAAGCTATTTTTAATCTCAAATTCCTTTTTTGTTTTAGCAATGGGCATGCTTGGGCCAATTTACGCAATATTTGTCAAGCAAATTGGGGGGGATGTCATGGATGCAGGCATTTCATGGTCTGCTTTTACAATCACTTCCGGATTAGGCATGCTGTTTATTGGAAAAATACAAGACACTCTAAAAAAAGAAAAGATGATGATAACCTTAGGATATTCTTTGCAAAGCTTGGCTTTTCTTGGATATTATTTTGTTTCCAATATGGCTCAATTATACATTATGCAAATAATCCTGGGAATAAGCATAATGGTACAACTGCCAGTTTTTAATTCATTTTACACAAAGTACCTAGAAGACGGAAAATTTGCTTCCCAGTGGGCTGCGTGGGGCGGAATAAATTTTATAATTACTGGAATTGCAGCTTTGGTTGGCGGGTTTTTAGTAAAAATATTCAGCTTCAAAACCTTATTTTTGGTTATGTTTCTGACATCGCTTATTGGCCTGCTTTTGTCCATGCAGCTAAAAGAGAAAAAATGAACACCAAAGAATTTGTTGAAAAAATAAAAAATGGAGAGATTGATATCGTCGAGCATACTGAAAATGTTATTGATGAATGCAAAAAAATAAACAAGGAATACAATTACTTTAACATAATCTCTGAGGAATTGGCTCTTGCTCAAGCAAAAGAAATTAAAAGGCAAATAAAAAATAATGATAGTATAATAAAAAATAAAAAGCTGTTAGGGGTTGCTATTTCTGTAAAAGATGCCATTTGCGTCAAAGGCGTTGAAAGTACCGCTGGCAGCAAAATTCTGAAAGGTTACAAGCCGTTGTTTGATGCTACTGTAATTAAAAGGGTAAAAGACGCTGGAGGCATTATTATCGGAAAAACATCGCAGGATGAATTCGGCTTCGGAAGCTTTTCCGTAAATGTTGGTTTAGGCTTTGCAATTCCAAAAAATCCCTTTGACAAGACAAGAAGCTGTGGAGGGAGCTCTGGAGGCGCAGGAGGAATAACACAAAAAGCCTCTTTTCCGCATATTGCATTGGGAGAAAGCACTGGAGGCAGTATTGCAGCGCCTGCTTCATTCTGCGGGGTTTTTGGGTTGTGCCCGACTTATGGGAGAGTTTCTAGATATGGATTGATGGACTATGCTAATAGCTTGGATAAGATAGGGACATTGGGAAAAAGTGTTTATGATGCTGCTTTGCTTTTGGAGGTTATTGCGGGTTTTGACAATAACGAAAGTACAACAATAAACAAACCTACAGAAAAATATACGGAATCAACAAATAAAAATATTAAAAACATGAGAATAGGGATAATAAAGGAATCTTTTGCGAATATTGACAAAAATGTAGGGAAAAATGTAAGAGAAGGTGTTAAAAAATTAGAGGAGCACGGCGCAAAATCTGAAGAGATATCATTAAAGCTGCCAATTGAGCATGGTATTTCAACATATTATATAATTGCAACTTCCGAGGCGTCCACAAACTTGGCAAAATACTGCGGAATGAGGTATGGCATTAGCGAAAAATTAGAAGGAAACTTTAACGAATATTTTACAAAAGTCAGAAGCAATAATTTTGGCGCAGAGGCAAAAAGAAGAATTATTCTAGGAACGTTTGCAAGGATGTCAGGCTACAGGGACGCTTATTATATTAAAGCGACAAAAATCAGAGCGATGATAGTAAGTGAGTACAAAAAATTATTCAAGAAATATGATGCCTTGGTGAGCCCTACAATGCCGATAGTCGCTCCAAAATTCTCTGAAATAGAGAAATTAACTCCGCTGCAGAATTACATGATGGATATAATGACGGTAAGCCCTAATTTAGCGGGATTACCACATTTAAGTGTGCCAGTTGGATTTGATGGGAACATGCATATCGGAATGATGCTGACAGCGGATCATTTGAGAGAAGGGAAATTGATACAATTAGGCAATATTTTTAATAATTAAATTATTGAAGAACAGATTAGCTAATTATTTCTTGTACTCTTTGTCATCAAAAAAGCATACAACTTCATTTTCATTAATGTAAGTATAAGCAGAATGAGCAGCTACAACGCCCTCTGCAACACCAGTTATGGCCTGCTTAAACCCAGAATCAACTACATCACCAGCTGCAAATACCCCTTTTACATTAGTTTTGCTGTCCCTGTCAATCATTATTTCCTTTTTATCATTGACTTTAACTCCTAATTTTACTGCAAGCTCTGAAAGAGGAATATGGCCTATAGCGCCAAAGACGCCATTTAACTCCAATTCTTTGCTTCCTTTGTACTCTCTATCCAATAGAACTTTATTGACAAATTTATCTCCTTTAATTTCTACAATATTTGTGTTTGTTATTACCTCAATTTTCTTGTTTTTTTCGATAAGCTTTCCATTCACAGGCTCAGGCCTTATTTTATCGCCCCTGTAAACTATATAAACTTTTTTTGCGTGTTGCGCCAATAGCAAAGCTTCTTTGGCTGCTGTATCAGAGCCACCTACTACTGCTACTATTTTATCTTTGTATAAGATTCCATCACACAAAGCACAATAACTTACACCTTTGCTTTTGAATTCTTCAGCACCTTTCATTGTAAGTTCGCGCCATTTTGCTCCTGTTGCAAATATTACTGTTTTAGAATGGTATTTTGATTTTTCAGTTTTTATAATGAAGCAATTTAGTCCTTCATGCCTGCTCACATCCATGACTTTTTCCTCTTTAATAGGGATTTTGTATTCCTTAGCATGCTCTTCTAGCTTTTGCGCTAATTCCTGTCCTGTAAGATGCTTAAAACCGGGGTAATTTTCTACAGTGTCTGTTAGAGTTATTACGCCGCCTATTGGAAGCTCGCTTCCGGAAGTTGCTCCTAGAACAAGGGCTTTTAAGTTTAATCTTCCTGCGTACATTGCAGTCCCTAATCCTACTACGCCTGCGCCTATTATTAGGGTATCATATATATCTATCATTTTTGATGCTTAGCTATCATCTCTCATATTTATAAGTTTTTATAAGTTTTTTAATATAGATTAATAAAATTATCCTCCAAACTGAAAATCATAATTCTGAAGCATAATAGAAGGAAGATTTTTTGTTATTTCTTTCAGCTCAGAAGAGCCAGGGACAATTTTGTAACTTCTTAGTATCAGCTCTTTTTTGCTGAAATTAGCAGGCAATTCGTTAGTTTCAAAAAATTTTACAACCTTGTTTAAATAGCCAAGCAAATCCTCTTTTCTAATATGGCCATTTAGTCTTGAAACTTCCTTTCCATCAGGAGAAAAAATGACTGTTGAAGGCCATCCTCCAGCTAAATACTGCCTTGTTAAATCTTGCCTCTTGTCAGCATCTACAAAAACAGCTATGAAGTTTTTATTTATATAATCAACAACTTCTGGTTGATGCAACGTTTCATCTCTATAGACATGACACCAATAACACCATATTGCTGTTATAAGCATGAATACAGGCTTATCTTCTTTTTTTGCCAAATCAAAAGCTTCTTGGTTATATTCATGCCACTTTATCGGAGAGGCTTCATGGAAATATCCGTATGTAAAAGGAGCAAACATAATAGTAAGCAAAGTAATAAGTAAAAATATTGAAATTAACTTCTTCATTTTGTAAAATAAAATTTGTTGTCAAATAAGATTTATATCATCTGAATCAATTCAAATTCAAGAGCTTATATAGCCTTTAAGCAGCATTTTTCCCAGAATGCTTAACTTAACTACAATTCTTCCTTTTTCCTCTGTAGTTTCTACTAATCCTAAATCCTTCAATCCTTCCGACTTTAAGTTTCCATTTATATGGTATGAGATTAAAGGCAGGCTCATTTTGGTTTTTTTGCTTAGCTCTTCGAGGGAGCTGCAGCATCCAGGCTCGCCCAGCAGCTTTAGAATCTGCATCTTTTTTTCCGTCAGGAGATTATAGTAAGAGAATTTTAGCACTGGCAGCATCATTGCCATTCCATCTGATACAGAAATAGCCTTTAAGCCATTGACAAATGCTGCAGAAGTTGCAGCGCAAGTGCTCATCCTATCTCCTGTAGCCGTATTTATTATTATATCCTTATCTTTCTCTATAGACTTTATCTCTGAAATTTTTTGAAACATTTCTTCCCATATGTTGCCTTTTATTTGAATTATTTGCACGGGTATGCTAAATTTTTTTAGCTCTTGCTGAGCCTTTCTTGCTTCCTCAAACTTATTCTCGGGCGAAAGCAGTATAACCCTTTCAGTTGGGAATTCCTTTATTCCAATGTACAAAGCATCCATATTGTCTCCTACAGGAGCAATAATTATTTTTTTCTCCATATACCCCGCTATACTTCAAAAGCTTTTTTTAAAAAATAATATTACTTTAGGTTTAAAATTATATATCTCTTACATTTAAAATACTATCTTTAATTATTAAAACTAATGTTTAACCTTATAAGATTATGATTAAATATCAATTCCAAGCTGGATTGTGATAAATAAAATGATTAATAAAAAATTCAGGGGGCGATTTGTATGGCAAAGAAAGGTAAGCCGTGTGGCTGTGGATCAGGAAAACCAGCTAACGAATGCTGCGGAGCATAAATTAATAAATGTGTTTAAATAGGAATTAAAAAGAAAGCGGTTAATTTAAATCATGAAAAAGTATATATGCATGCTACTTGTAGCAATAATTTTTCTGTACGGTTGCTCGAGTAACTTAAATCAGGATGAAAAAGGCAAATTAGTGGATACTGCTACAGTCAAGAACACTAATGAACAAAATAATAACCTAAAATTACTAGCAGGCGCAAAATCCCCCTATTACAGGTTTGACAAAGCCCATTTTGAAAATTCTTTGCAGCAAAATAAAATAATATTTCTTGACTTCCATGCAGACTGGTGCCCAATATGCTTACAAGAAAAGCCAGACATTTTAGCGGCATTTAATGAACTAAACAATGATGATGTGGTTGGCTACCAAGTATATTATAACGATGGGCAAACAACAGAAGATGATAAAGAAATGGCAAAGAAATATGGAATAACCTATCAGCATACAAAGGCTATTATAAACAAAGACGGTGAAGTTGTATCTAAATCACTTGAAGTTTTTTCAAAGGAAAAGGTTATAAATGAGATAAATAAGGCGATAATGGGTTAATATGGCAAAGCAATGGACAATTTTTTTGAATAGTGTATTTTTTGTTTTGGGATTCAGCATTATTTTCTCATTGGTTGGAGTTTTATTGCAAAGCGTATTGTCCAATGTTTCTTTTACAGTGCAGCAATGGCTTGGCTATATGGGGGGAACAATAATAATATTTTTTGGCATTTATCTTCTTGGACTGGTGAAAATACCATTTCTTGAAGAAGAGCATAAATTAAGGGTAAAAAGAAAATTTAGATATTCTTACATAACCTCTTTTGTCTTTGGAGCGGCCTTTGCAGTTGGATGGACTCCCTGCGTTGGGGCAATTTTAGGATCAATACTGACTTTGGCTGTTTCCAATCCAGCAAGCGCATTTCCATTGTTGCTTTCATATTCCATTGGTTTAGGAATACCTTTTCTTATCGTAGGATTGTTCACAGATAGGTCGTCTAAATTTATAGAAAAAGCAGGACCGAAACTTAAATATGCTAATTATGCTTTTGGTGCTATACTGATAATATTGGGAATATTGGTTTTTACAAATCAGTTAAGCAGAATCGCAAGTATTCCTTTTTTGAGTAATCTGCTTATTAATGTTACTGAAGGGAGTATTGGAATGGCAGGAGCATTAGGCTTAGGCATATCTTTTATTGCAGGCATTGCATCGTTCTTGAGCCCTTGCATTCTGCCATTGATACCTGCATTTTTGTCTTATCTTGCCACAACAGTTGTTAGCGAGAAGAAGGAATAGCCAGATAAATAATGTTGATTCCAATGAAAAATTATAAATTTCCAAGCATAAATTATTTTATACTTATATGCAATAAAAAATAAATAAGTATAGATATTGAATTATAATAATGGCATTATGGATAAAAGAAATAAATTAAAAAGCAAAAATGTAATCTTAATTATTATGTTAATATCAATTGCCGCTTCTATCTATTACCTTAATTCTCAAAAAGCGGGCTTTAACCCGACTGAGGAAATAAGTGCAATACCTAATGAAATACAAGCACAAAATGCCGAAGTTTCAGAAAAAGTGCAAGTTAGCGGCTATATCCCTGATGAGAATGCAGTTAATAGGAAAAAATCATTATATCAGCAAGCTCCAGAGCTTACTGGGATAGCAGGTTACATAAATACAAATGCAGACATTAAAATTTATAATCTGAAGGGAAAGGTTGTTTTGGTTGATTTCTGGACTTATACGTGCATTAATTGTATAAGGACATTCCCTTACCTCAAAAGCTGGCATGAAAAATATGCTCATGACGGATTAGTTATAATTGGAGTGCATACACCTGAATTTGAGTTTGAAAAAAAATATGAAAATGTCAAAAGCGCTGTTGAGAAGTATGGGCTAAAGTATGCAGTTGTACAGGACAATGACTATGCGACTTGGCGCGCATACAAAAACAGGTATTGGCCGCATAAATATTTAATAGATATTGACGGATTTGTCAGATATGACCATATTGGAGAAGGCGCTTACGCAGAAACCGAAAGGGTGATAAAAGAGCTGTTAAGTGAAAAAATGGAAAGAGAGGGCAATGTAAATCCATTGGTAGTTGTTGATGAAGATGTTGAGGCGGTTGGCGTAGAGTTCGGCAAGGTTGGAACACCAGAGATTTATTTTGGGTATGGGTTTGCACGCGGCAATTTTGGAAATGAGCAAGGATTGCCACCAGAAGAAATAGTAGACTATAAATTGCCAGAAGAAATAAAATCCAATTACGCTTATTTGGGAGGGACATGGAAAATCAACAACGATGACTCAGAATTAATTTCTGATGAAGGAAAAATAATTTTACCCTATAGCGCGAAAGTTTTGAATATTGTAGCTGGCTCTGAACAAGGCTCTGAAATAGAGGTTTTTGTTGACAATGAGCCGTTAAACAAAGAAAATAAAGGCTCCGATATGAAATTAAATGACCCAACAAAAATCAATGATTTCAAGCTTTACAATCTAATTGATTTTGAGTATGGAACATATACGGTACAAATTAATATTAAAGGCAAGGGTTTTAAGATAAATACGTTTACTTTTGGCTAAATATACTTTTGTTAATTATAACTCTATAATGCCTACTATGGGAAAAAATAGGGAAAATAAACCTCAAACTTTTTCATAAACCTTCTTACACAATAAGGCATCTTCTTCAATATTTGGGCTTTCAGAAATCACAACACCTTTAACGTTAAAGTCCTTCAAGGCTTTAATCAATTCTTTGTATTTAAAGTCAGAATCTTCCAAGTTTAAATGGTTCTTTTCGCCTTTTTCAGAGTAAGCGATTCCGGTTATATGAATGTGCATGTTCTCAAGCCCTTTCTTTCCAAGCTTTTTCTCAACTTTTTCCAAAATTTCACTAAATTCCTTATAGGAATTGTATTTTCCGTTTGTGCGAGCATGGAAATGCGCAAAATCAATGCACGGCATAACGTTATCAAATTCTGCACTTAAATTTAAAATTTCATCTAAATTTCCAAATTGGGTTTCTTTTCCTGTTGTTTCAGGCCTTATCCATATATCATTATTTTCATTTTTCAGTGTTTTTGTTATCTCTTTTATTGAGTCCCTGACTTTTTTGTAAGCTTCCTCTTTTGCGCTTTTTTGATAAAATCCGGGGTGAAAGCATACAGACCATGCTCCACACAAATTAGCTATTCTTGCAGAACTCAAAATTCGGTAAATGCTTGCTTTTAGCTTTGCGCTTTCAGTGGAATTCAGGTTTATATAATAGGGAGCGTGGCACGTTAAAACAATATTGTTTTTTTCTGCACTTTTTTTGATTTCAGGCGATTTTTCTTTACTTATATTGACGCTCCTGACAAATTCCAGCTCCATTGCCCCCAAGCCAAGTTCCTTAACGCTGGCAATCCCTTCTGCTGTTGTAGAGCCTTTGCTGCTTAATGGGATTCCAGCGGTGCCAAATAATAGCTTATCCATTCTTACTCAAATTTAATGCTTAACCTAATATTCAATTTTTTCTAATTAATAAAATATTGTGATTAATATTGATATAATTTTTAAAGGTTTTTATTGGAATTTTTGATTAAACAAAAAGTTTATATAAGCGGCAAGACCTACACATATCCAAATAAAATCGCATTATAACAGCGTTATCCACTAATTTGCCGCAATCAATTAATATTAAACAATAATAAACACTAAAATGAGGTATCGAAATGGCAAAAGCTGCAAAAAAATCAGTAAAGGGGCATAGGGTTATTGTATATTCTACAGCAACATGCCCTTGGTGCCATAAGGCTAAAGAGTTCCTAAAAGAAAAGGGAGTAAAATACGAAGACATTGACGTGGGAGCAAACCAAAAGGCTGCAAACGAAATGGTTGAGAAGTCAGGCCAGATGGGCGTCCCTGTTATAGATATAGATGGAAAAATAATAGTGGGGTTTGACAAGGAAGAGCTGGAAAACGCACTGGCAGAATAACCAGCTTTTTAATTTCTTGCCTTAGAGGTGTTCTCAATGGAAAAGCCAAATGTGTGCATTAATTGCTACAATATGCTTGACAAGATAGCAGGAAGATTAAGCTTAAGCAAATCAGAGATAGATATACTTACAATACCCAAAAGGAGCTTTACTTTTAGCTTTCCCGTTATAATGGATGATGGGAGCACAAGGATATTTACGGGGTATAGGATACAGTTCAATGATGCACGGGGCCCTACAAAAGGAGGCATAAGATTTCACCCTGAAGTGGATTTAGAGGAAATAAAAACTCTGGCTTTTTTAATGACATTAAAATGCGCTGTTAGCGGACTTCCATTTGGTGGAGCAAAAGGAGGCATAGTAGTTGATCCAAAAAAAATCTCGAAGGGAGAATTAGAAAGAGTGAGTAGGGAATACATAAGGGAGCTTTATAGGTTCATAGGGCCAAATGCAGACATACCTGCTCCGGATGTAAACACAAACCCGCAGATTATGGCATGGATGCTAGATGAGTACGAGAAAATAATGGGAATGCATGCACCTGGAGTTATAACCGGAAAGCCTCTTGAATTAGGGGGCAGTTTTGTTAGGGACATATCTACTTCGTTAGGTGGATTTTTCGTTTTAAAAGAAGCTACCAGAGATTCAAAGGTCAAGCCTTCCAACACTAAAATAGCTGTTCAAGGGTTTGGAAATGCGGGCATGAATATTGCAAAGATACTGCATGGGAAAGGCTACAAGATAATAGCAGTAAGCGATTCAAAGTCAGGAATACATCACGAAAATGGGCTCGATGTAAAGAAAGTCATAGAACACAAAGAAAAAAATAGTTCATTGAGCGGCTTTAAAGGCGCCAAAGAGATAAGCAATGAGGATTTATTGGAGCTTGAATGCAATGTTTTAATACCTGCTGCTTTAGAGAACCAGATAACAAAGAATAATGCTAATAAAATCAAGGCAGAAATAATACTGGAAGTGGCAAACGCGCCGATAACGCCAGAAGCAGATTTAATTCTTGAAAAGAAGAAAATAAGGGTAATACCCGACATACTTGCAAATGCAGGCGGCGTAGTTGTAAGCTACTTTGAATGGGTGCAGAACAGCATGAATTACTACTGGACAACAAAAGAAGTCACAAAAAAGCTTGAAGACTATATAGTGGATTCAACAAGGGAAGTGCAGAAAACCTGCAAGGAATTTAAATGCACTATGAGGGATGCAGCTTATATTTTGGCAGTTAATAAGGTTTTGAGTGCTGAAAGACTGAGAGGGGTTTTGAAATAATAAAATGAGACCGTAATAATTTTTGCTGAAACTCATTTTTAATTTGCATCCATCTTCATAAATGTTTCGTCATACGCTCGCCAAAATATACACCAAGCTGGTTCACCATCTGGCTCCAGTCCCTTATTGACCTCCATTTGTCCGACG
>JACPJP010000009.1 GCA_016187495.1 Candidatus Woesearchaeota archaeon | reverse complement strand
TTATTTCTATACTGTAATGCATAGTTTAGAGAACTAAATAGAGCTTAATTCATACGCCGATGTGTATGTATTAAGTTCACTTTCAGTCGCTGATTTATAAATAAGGCTTCAAAAAACCCTCGACGTAACTTAATACATACGACTTCATGATAATATGCAACTTTCAATTTCCAAAACCTTTAAATATAAGTTAGGCTAACCTAACTTTTGTGGAAAGCGCAAATAAGGAGGATTACCTCAGGGCAGTGTACCATTTAATGGAAGAAAAGAATGAAGTAAAGTCTGTTGATTTGGCAGACTACCTCAATGTGACGAAGCCAAGCGTTTCGGAGATGCTGAAAGAGCTGGATAATGAAGGGCTTATCCAATATAAAAGGTACTCAAAAGTCAAATTGACAAGCAATGGGCATAAAATTGCACGAAACCTTACATCAAAGCATAGGATTATAGAGCGATTTTTGAAAGACATGCTAAAAATTGACAAGAAAAGGATACATGACGAGGCACACAGATTGGAGCATGCCTTCAGCGACGATTCTATAGGCAGATTGAGGAAGCTATTAGGGAACCCGAAACAAGATCCCCATGGGAAGCCTATACCATAAATTTCTAAACTGACAATAAAAATGACAATTAAAAAAACAGCTATTGGAATAGCAGCGGTTGTTATCTTTGCAGGAATATTTATGTTTTTTTCCAATAATGCTGCAAGCGCAGAAACTGAATTTGATGATTTAAAAGAAGCTGCAAAAGAATGTGCTAATCCTGTTTCAACAGAGCCGAAATGTGCTGATAATTTTAATCTAATGAGGCATGGCAAGGATTCCTACAGCAAAGCGCAGAGGACTGCACAAGAGACGATGGGCATAGTGGGGGAATATGATGACAATGGCTTCAATCCCACAGAGTACCTAACAACTTGGAATTTTAACAATTTGGCACCAAATGAGAGAGCCCAATATTATAATGAAACAAAAAGGAAAGACGGCAACCTGCTCAGGGAGTATTGGTTTTATGCTGAAGACAAGGAAATTGAAATTGCTCCGGGAGTTTTTTTTCCTGCATGGACTTATAACGGGCAGGTGCCTGCTCCAACGATAAGAGCAAAAGAAGGAGACCTTATAAGAATACATTTTGAAAACAGGGGAACAAAACCACATACAATGCATTTCCACGGCTTTCATGATTCAAAAAATGACGGCTCAATGACTGAGGATTTTGTTTATCCAGGGCAGACCTTTACTTACGAGTTTGAAGCAGAGCCATACGGAATCCATTTATTCCACTGCCACTCCGTACCATTAAAGCAACATATAGCAAAAGGCCTTTATGGAGCTTATATTGTAGAGCCTAAAAATGATACAAGGCCAAAGCCGGACAAAGAGCTTGTCATGGTGATGAATGCATTTGACACTGATTTGGATGGTGAAAATGAAGTTTATGCTGTAAATTCAAAGGCGTTTTATTATGCTCTTAACCCAATTAAAGTAAAGAAAGATGAGCTTATAAGGATTTATTTGATAAATATTGTTGAAAATGATCCTTTGAATTCTTTTCATTTGCATGCAACTTTTTTTGATGAGTATAAAACAGGAACAAAGCAAGAGCCAAATGCCTACACCGATATAGTATCAATGGTGCAGGGAGAAAGAAGCATTCTTGATGTCAGGTTTAATTATCCGGGAATGTACATGTTCCATGCTCATGTTTCAGAGTTTACAGAACTGGGCTGGATGGGATTCTTTGATGTAACTGAATAGGAAAGATAAAATGGAACAGATAGGCACGAAAGAAAGCAGGATAAAATTATTGGTAAAGGCTTTGCTGCCCCTCATTTTATTAGGGATATTGCTCCTTGTTTTTGTAAAGTTTGGACCCCTTGGAGTTTTCAAGGCAAATATAATTCCTATAGAAAAGGCGTTTATTGAAAGGGTTGTATTTTCTCCCGAGCATATTGCACTAGAGGTGTTTAATGACGGGCCGGAACCTATAACTATAGCCCAAGTTCTTGTTAATGATGCTTACTGGCAATTTGATATGATGCCAAGCAATACGCTTGAGCCTTTGGAAAAAGGAATAATTAAAATTAACTATCCATGGGTGGAAGGTGATGCTGAAACAATAAAGCTCATTTCAAGGAATGGAATTACTTTTGAGAGAGAGATAGAGGCAGCTGCTATAACTCCTACATTTAGCTGGTTTTACTTTAAGACATTTGTACTACTTGGGATATATGTTGGAGTAATACCTGTTTTGCTGGGTCTTCTATGGCTTCCATTTTTAAGGATGCTAAGAGGAAAATGGTACAGTTTTTTGCTTGCCCTCACAGTGGGATTGCTAATATTCTTAGGATTCGACGCTCTTGAAGAATCGTTTGAGCTTATCAAAACAATTCCGCAGGCATTAAACGGCATAGGGATTTTAATAATCGGATTTGCATTATCGGTGCTTATCTTATCTGCCGTCAGCTACAAATCAGAGCATCATAAGCAGATAAAAGGAGAGCAGTTTCAGGCGCTGATTTTCGGCTATTTGATTTCGCTAGGCATTGGGCTGCACAATCTTGGAGAAGGCCTTGCAATAGGAAGCGCATACGCACTTGGAGAAATTGCTTTAGGAAGCCTGCTGGTCATAGGATTTATGATTCATAATGTTACAGAAGGGGTTGCTATTGTAGCACCATTAACAAGAATATTTGAGCTAAAAAATAATTTTTACCTGCATCTTATTGGGATGGGCTTGCTGGCAGGCGCTCCCACTATTTTAGGCGCTGTCTTAGGGGGATTCTCTTATTCTCCTGCATTAAGCATATTTTTTCTTGCTATAGGCGCAGGTGCAATTTTTGATGTAGCCTATGATATAGTACATTATATGTCTAAAGGCAAATGGATTTCCATATTTACTGCAACTAATGTCCTTGGTTTCCTAGCAGGGCTTTTGGTGATGTATGCGACAGGGTTCTTGGTTTTGGGTTAAATAAAAAAGGAAAAAGGCTAAAATAATGCTAAACAAACTCAAAAAAAGTTTAGGTGTTTTTGCAGACAAGAACCTATGGCTGTTTATGGGTTCTGGGCTGATTGTAAGTGTTGCCTATATGGACCCTGGAAACTGGGGAACAAATATAGGGGGAGGGGCTTCTTTTAATTATGATTTATTATGGGTAATATGGATGGCCAGCGGCATGGCAATGCTGTTCCAGTACCTCTCTGGAAAAATAGGGATTGCTGGCTATTCGCTTCCGGAACTTGTCAAGGAAAGACTCAAGAGGAAATGGATTGTATTTGGCTACTGGATCTTAGCAGAGATTGCAATTCTTGCTACGGACCTTGCTGAATTTTTGGGCATTGTCGTTGCGCTAAACTTGTTGTTCGGAATACCCTTGCTGTGGGGCACCTATATAGCGGTTGCTGACGTGCTTTTAATATTATTTTTGACCCAGAAGAGGTTTAGAGTATTAGAGCAGGCATTTGTTGTATTTGTCTCAATAATTGGGCTAGGTTTTGTCTATGAGGTGTTTATTTCAAAACCGGATTTCCCATCAATATTGCTGCATTCGATTAAGCCTATTTTAAATAAAGAAAGCGCGCTTATTGCTGTTGGCATAATAGGGGCAACAGTGATGCCCCATGCATTATTTGTACATTCATGGCTGATAAAAAACAAGATTATTAATGCCAACTTTGGGGACAAGCTTAAGATTCTTAAATACCATAAGATAGATGATATTATATCGTTAACTATTGCAGGGTTCATTAATGCGGCAATGCTTGTAATGGCTGCTGCAGCATTCTATCATGTTGCGGAAGTGGCTACACTTGACCAAGCTCATAGGACTTTAATCCCATTGTTTGGAAACTTTGCAGCTTTTGTTTTTGCGCTTGCACTGCTGTCTGCGGGAATATCTTCATCTGTTACAGGAACATTAGCAGGACAAGCAGTCATGGACGGCTTAACTGGGTTTAGGATCAGCATGTGGGTCAGAAGGCTTGTAACCAGGTTTATTAATGTAATACCCTTAACAATAGCAATTTTGCTTGGCATAGAGCCATTAAACATTCTGATTTACAGCCAAGTTGCATTAAGCTTATTGATACCACTGCCTTTAATACCTATCTTGATATTTACATCCGACAAAAGCATTATGAAGGAGCTTGTAAATAAAAAGAGGACAACAATTATTGCGATAATATTTGCTATTGTCATATTGTTATTTAATTTTTATCTGCTTTATTCAGTTTTTAGTAAAGGAGGAAGTTTGTAGATAATGTTATGATTAACCCAATATTCATCTGCTTCTTTTTACCCCAATCCTTGGGCAGTAGTTATTTATCGCGCAGATTGAGCATTTTGGGGAATTTGTAAAGCACACATTCTGGCCATGCAGGACAAAAAGGTCGTTTATTTCATGCCAGTACTCTTTTGGTATTTTTTTCATTAATTCGTCCATGCTTTGCTCGGCATTTTTTGTTTTAATCCATCCAAGCCTATTAGAAATAATATGGACATGCACGTCTACAGGTATGTAGTCAGCTTTTCTATGGCCATAAACCATCGTTATTGCTGCTGTTTTTTTCCCAACCCCTTTTAGTTTCATCAATTCCTCAAAAGAATCAGGCACTTTGCCATTATAACTTTTTATTAAAGTCTTTGATATCTCATTAATTCTCTTTGATTTGGTTATGTAATAATTGACGGGCTTTATTATTTTTTTAAGCTTAGTTATTGGCATCTTCGCAATTTTTTCAGGAGTGCCTGCCTCTTTGAAGAGCTTTAATGCTATTGGACCCGTTGTTTTATCCTGCGTCCTTAAACTCAGAATGCATGAGATTAAAACTTTAAAGGGGTCTTTTTGTATTTCTCCAATTTTTGAGACTACTGAATTTTCAAAATGCCTTACTTCTTCTTTAAGGAGAGTTATTACCCTGTCAAGATTTTTTGGAGGCTTATTTATTTTCATTTTGGAGTTTACTAAGAACCATGGTAGTTTTATTTTAGTATTTTCCCATTTCTTCTTGACCACAATAATAAGTCCAACTCGTCCATTGGAATTTCTATTTCGTTGCTAAAGAGCTTTAACTTTTGCTCTATTTCCGGATATTGCTTTGCAGTAACTGGGATTTTAATATTTTCCATTACATTAAACTCAATCATCGAATTAAGTATATGCTTGTCTAGGATTGCATAGCCCTTAAATCCTACATTCCTAAGAAAATGCGAGGTTTCCTTATAGCCCAAGCCTTTTATCCCGTTGTTATTGGCAAAAAACTCCCTCAATGCAATAGGGTCATTTTTTAATTCATTGATTTTGTTTTTTAATTTAAAATCAAAATTATTCTTTAAATATTCCCTTGTATGAACAATATATTGAGGCCTTAGATTATTAAAGCGGTAAATTCCTTCCAACTTTTCGGTCATTTCTTCCGCAGTTCCATTAATTAGCAAATTTCTTACAGCATCTATAGCTTTTAAGCCCATTTCTGCAGATGTGTTAGCAGTAAAGATGCAAAAGCACAATTCCTCAAAAAGCCTTTCGTCATCATTTTTTTCTACTTTTCTCAATTCCATTTTTCCATTATTAAAAAACCAAGAATAAGGCTCATTGTAGAATATATCAAATTCTTTTAATCTTTTAGCTATGCTATATCTCTTTAGCAAATATTCCTTTTTTAGGTTTCTTATCGGCAATGAATCTGTGAGTTTTAATGTTTCCATTTTATGATGTTTTTGTTTTATATTTTCATTGTTTAATCGTCCATTAAGTTTAATCTTATGATGCTCACAATTATTTGCGCATTCATTTGTTTATGTAATACCATATTTTGTTATTCATTAAAAAATAATTAATTATAGGAAAAATTTCTATCTTGACATGCAAAGGAAATTTTTGTCATTTGTTGTTTGTGCACAACTATATAGGATTATTTTTTGCCTTAACGTAGATGTGAAAGCAAAAAATCCTATTATTATCCGCGTAGTGGATACCGAACGTAGTTCGAGTGGACTTTGTTTTGTTGTCTTAATAATTGACGCTAACTTTCATTTTTTAGACACGCCCTATTTAATCTTAATGCTAAACTCCACTCCCGTCCCTATCGGAACTAAAACACTTGAATATTTTTTATTATTTTGCAAATAATTCAGGTAATTTTGCATTTTGTCCTTAAACATTATTGCATTATCAGCTACTATTGCTGCATTTTTCTTGAGGTTTTTTTCTGCAAGCCTTAAATAGGTTATATAATCTTTCTTTATTGCATCGATAAACATGAAATCGTACTCTTCCCTTAATTTTGGAATTTCCTCTAAAGCATCGCCATGAATAATTTTTATGATTTTACTTAAGTTAGCCCTTTTGAAGTTTTCCATTGCCATATTTACCTTGGATTCTGAAATTTCTATAGTTGTAACTTTACTCTTATTTTGCTTTGCTGCCTCTGCAAGCCAAATTGTTGAGTAGCCATTAGATGTCCCTATTTCTAAAATATTTTTTGCTTTTGATATTAAGACAAGATTATAGAAAAATTTCCCTGTTGCAGCGGGAATATTATAATATCCTGTATTTTTTCTACCAAATTCGCCTAATTCATTCAACAACTTTTGTATAGAAGGTCTCATTTTATCTTGAATGTGTCAAAAACCGCTTAAAGATTGGTTGAATTTCGCTGTTTTAGCCAGTTTGTTAAATTTATCTGCTGCTCCTTTACAGCCTTGAGGAAGAAAACCTGGTCATCTCTTGAGCCAAAGCGGTAGATGGAGATTCCCTTGCAGCCCATCTTATAGGCAAGCATGTAGGTGTTTTTTACATCTTCTACGGTTGCTATATTCGGCAGTGTAACTGTTTTAGAGACTGCATTGTCAACATATTTCTGGAAAGCAGCCTGTATTTTTATGTGGTATTCCGGGCTTATGTCATAGGAAACAACAAATATATCCCTAATACTTTTGGGAATAGACTCCATATTCTGGATGGTGCCTTTTTTTGCTATATATTTCATAAAATCATCATTGTAAAGCTTTACTTTTTTCAGCGCTTCCTTAAAATGTTCATCTACAGTTAAAAGCTCAGTGCCGTCGTCAAGAACCTGCATGTAAGTCAAAGCGAATAAAGGCTCAATTCCAAAGGAAGTGCCTGCAATAATGCTTATGCTTCCTGTAGGGGCAATGGTAAGCCTTGTAGCATTTCTTAAAGGAATTGCCCTGCCTTTTCTGTTGTAAATGCTGTCTTCCCAGCTCGGAAATACCAGTTTTTCTTTTGCCAGCTCCATTGAAGCGTTGTCTGCTTCGTTTCTTATAAAGGAGATAAGTTTTTCAGCCATTTTTACTGCTTTGTCCGAGTTATAGGGGATTTTTAATTTTATAAGCATCTCTGCAAAGCCCATAATCCCCAAACCTATCTTGCGGTTTTTATAGACAACCTCTTTTGTTTCAGGAGTAGGATATTTGCACATATCTATAACGTTGTCAAGGAAATGAACTGCGGTATGCACTGTATTTTTTAATTTATTAAAGTCTATATTGCCGTTTTTGACCATATTTGATAAGTTTATCGAGCCTAGGTTAGCAGATTCGTAAGGCAGCAAGGGCTGTTCGCCGCAGCTATCGGTTGCTTCCAAGGGGCCTAGCTTTGGAACGGGGTTATCTTTGTTTATCCTATCCAAGAATATCAATCCAGGGTCTCCAGTCTTGTGGGCTGTTTCGCAGATAAGGCTAAATATTCTTTCAGCGCTCTCCTCCTTGACTTTTTTTTGCGTCCTTGGATTTATAATATCATAATTTTTCCTTTTATTTACTGCTTCCATGAAATTGCCTGTGATAGCTACAGAGATGTTGAAGTTCTCCAAAACTTTTTTTTGGGCTTTTACTGTAACAAACTCTTCAATGTCCGGATGATCCACCCTTAAAATTCCCATCAAAGCCCCCCTTCTCAAGCCTCCAAGCTTGATCTGCTCTGTTACAGCATCAAATATCTTCATAAATGATAAAGGGCCTGAAGAAAAGCCGGTGACTGATTCTATCACATCATTTTTTGGCCTCAAATGAGAGAAGTTAAATCCAGTTCCTGAACCCGATTTAGAGATTTTTGCTGCATAATGCAATGATTTAAAAATAGAATCAAGATTATCTTCTACTGGCAAAACAAAACATGCTGCAAGCTGCTGCAGACTTCTACCAGAGTTGAATAAAGTTGGAGAGTTAGGAAGGAAATCCAAATCAGCCATTAAATTGTAGAATTCCTTTTCAGTTTTTTCAACCTGCGCTTTTGCCTTTTGGCTCTTATTCAATAGAATTTGGAATTGGGGGGTTTTTACAATATCATAATATTCCTTGTTTTCCTGAACTTGCAGGGCTTCTATTTCTTCCTTAAGGATGTACTTTGCATCTGCTAGCGCTATATTGCCAGCTACCCTCTTGAACAGGTCTTTAGGCGTTTCTATTACATTTCCTGTTTGATCTTTTTTTAGGTATCTTTTTTCAAGAATATGTATAGCATTTTCGCTTAGTTTTGGAGGCTTATAAAAGCTGGAAGTCTGGTCTTTTACCCGATTAGGAGGTTTTTCCTTAATGCTTTTGGGACTTTTAGCCTTTTTTTGCTTTTTCTTGGGCATTTTAGCTTCCTCTTAATACTCTATACCCCTCCTTGCTTTTATTCCTTTCTGCCAGGGGTGCTTTACGCTTTTGACTATATTAACATAATCAGCTTTTTCAATTATCTCCTGAGGAGCATCCCTTCCGGTAAAATAAAGCTCGACTTTGCCATGGTTTTCAATTAAGTCAAGGACATCTCTTATGGGTATTAATGCCTTATCCAAGACAACGTTCATCTCATCCAATATCACTAAATCATAATCGTTAGAATCAATTATCTTTTTAGCGTGCTCGAAGCCAAGCATTGCTGCTTCCTTTTCCGATTCATCTGGGTTGAAAATAAACTTGCTTCCTTTATCCCTAAACTGGTCAAGCTTCTGCTGCCTTTCCTTTACAGCATCTACTCCAAACTGAATAATTCTCATTCCAGGAAGGTAGTTTTTTATTGTATATAACTCTCCTGTTGTTCCTGACTTAAGGAATTGGATCATATATACCCCTAAGTTACTGCCTAATGCCCTTACAGCCAAGCCTAAAGAAGAAGTTGTCTTGCCTTTGCCATCTCCAGTCACGACATGCACCAACCCAAGGTGCTCCCTATCTTCATCGCCTTCTACTATTATCCTCTTTTTAAGCTTGGTTACCATCTAACCAGCAAAATGGCATTATGTATTTAATATTTTTCAAAAAAGTAGAGCCGAAACTTATTAGTTTAAAAAGAAATAACTCTATTTTTAAATAAAATGGCACTATTTAAATAATAACTCGGTTTCCTCGGGAATTTTAGGCGTCGCCATTGATGCGACGCATTGATTAGGATTTCACATGCACCAGCCGCCTGGCAATACTTGGCGGCATTATTTGTCCTTGCTTAATAAAAAGGAAAGTACGATTTATCTGTGTTCATAATTAGAAAGAGAACTTCCTAATGTGCCTAACATCTGACCATTTAAAGCTCTAGCTTGGTCTGGCTTTACTCCAAAAAACCTTAAATGATAAATTACTGGATTGCCTGTAAGGGAACTTTCTAATGGTCCTTCATGTAATCTGCCACTACCTGCCTCACTTCCTCTCCCGATGCTAACATCACCTACTGACATTCCTTTTGTTGGACCTCCATAATAAGACAAGGTTGGTCCACCCCTCATAACATCCCCACCAAGAGTATCTCTGCTTCTAAATCCATAATCTCCTAAATCGAATTTTGGTCTCGGTTTTTCGTAAGGAGTTGCAATTAATACCATATGACCACTTGAATCAGGCAATAATAATTTTTGGAAATCAGATAAATCCGGTACAAATTCAGCCTTCCAATTATACATCTTTTGATTTTCATCCATATCTTTTATGTCCCTACGAGATCCTTCAGTTAATGCCACATAAGCACTTAACTTATCCTGTGTAATAACTGCAACCCTATAATGAGAATGGTTACCAAAAGAGCCAAATCTCACATTTGGAGCAAATTCAGTTAAAAATTCCCCATTAGGGGCTATTGGCAATAAAGCTACTGCCTCAACAACAGATGTAGTTTCAGGAATATCTTTTGCAAGCTGTAACTTCTCAATTATTTCGGTTAATGATCTTGTTTGTTGAAACATTTCTTTTTCTTCAGGTACTCCTGTCCACCCTGTAAGACTATATTCCCCTAAACCTTCACGTACAAATCCCCATCTTTGGACATCTCTAAGGAGCATTGGAGCATGATAAACATCTGAACCAGTTACAGACTTTCCGTCAACCATAGGATATAAAGCAACAGCAAGACTAGGATGATCTTTTGCAACTTCAATCTCTACAGAAGGAGGAAAACCCATATCAACCAGCTTTGCATCTATACTTGCCCATCTAACACCGTCAGGCTCAATTTCATGCAAATCATAAGCAGCCTGTAAAGCGTCAATAAATGGCACATAGCCTGGAGTAGACACTCTTGTTTCTCTCTTAGGTACAATTATAGCTGGCATTTTGAAAATCTAAGTGTATACGGGTAAATTGAATATATTTAAAAACATTTCTATTAATTACTCCAACAGAGTAACATTAAAAGTTTTGTCCCTCTTTTGTTTAAATTATATACTTTCACTAACGTTCATATTTCATTAGATAATATTACACTAACTTCGTTAAACCAAAAAAATTCATAATTTATTTAAAAGCAAACAACTTTACAAAACTTATGTCATGGGTTTTAGAAGTCAAAGACAAATCTGGAAGAAAGATACATTTATCAAAAGAAAGGTGGTCTCACATTCAAAAACATCCAGATATGTCTGATAAAATTGAACAAATTAAAGAAACTTTAACTAACCCGCAAGCAATAACTGAATTTGATTACGATCCTAAAGTTCGATTTTATTTCCGTTATTACAAAGAAAGGAAAGAGTACCTTTTTGTTTCAGTAAAGTATTTAAACGGTGAAGGGTATATCATCACGAGTTTCCATACAGACAGGATAAAATGAAAGGAAACCTAAATTTATACTATGATGAGGAAGGCGATTTCTTAGAATTAAATATAGGCGATTATACAGAAGGGTATTTTAAAAACTTAGGTAAAGGGGTTTTTGAGAGAGTTGATAAAAAAACTAATAAGGTAATTGGAATTGCTATAATGGGTTTCAAAAAAAGAACAGAAGGTCTTAAAGATGTTAAAGTTTCCTTGCCTACTGAAATACAATTGTCTTCTTAAACAAACTTCCTAATCTT
Source organism: Candidatus Woesearchaeota archaeon (assembly GCA_016187495.1). Lineage (GTDB taxonomy): Archaea > Nanobdellota > Nanobdellia > Woesearchaeales > GW2011-AR4 > JACPJP01. The sequence goes on along the minus strand of JACPJP010000009.1, from coordinate 33,395 downwards.
CTCCTGCATACCCTTCATCTCATTTTCTTCATATTTCTTATGTGACCATTTTAGCCTTAATCTGTCTCCTTTGAACCTAGGTATTATATGCAAATGGGCATGGGCAACAATCTGGCCTGCTTCCTTTCCATTGTTCATTATGATATTGTAGCTTCCGTTGCCTATTGACAATGAAAGCGCTTTTGTTACCTTTTTTGCTGCTATAACTAAGTTTTTTAGGTCTTCATCCGAAATATCCAGAAAGGTCTCATAATGTATTTTAGGGACTACAAGGCAATGGCCTTTGTTAGCGGGCATTATATCCAAAAAACTGACAGTATGCTCATCTTCGTAAACATTTGCCGAAGGTATTTTTCCAGCAATTATCTTGCAGAAAATGCAGTCTTCCATGACAATCACCAATTTTATTATTTAGAGGTTGGTTTTATGTTTTTAATAGTTTTGATTTTTACCCAAATTATTTTTCATCAAATAATAAAAAATGATTGTACCCAAAAAGACAATTATTGAGGATGATATAAAAACAAAAGATAAGCTTGTTGCGACCATTATCATGCCCGCAATTATTGGCCCTATCCCTCCGCCGATGCCAAATGCTGTGTTAAACAAGCCCATAACTGAGCCCATGCCAAGCTTTTTGCCGAGCTGTGTTGCAATTGCAGTGTTTGCCGGAATAGAGACTGCAGAGCCTAAGCCCATCAACAAGTTAAACAGAAGCAAGGTATAAAAGCTTGTGGACAGGGGGATTAACAAAAGAGCAACAAGAATCATTATGCTTCCAGTAACCATCATCACAACCTTATCGCTCTTATCGGCAATTGCACCGAAATACCCCTGAAATAATGAGGATACAAGAAGGTTGGAAGTAACAATAATGCCGATTTGGAATATGGTAACATTTATAGTCTGCGCAAGCAAAGGCAAGAAAGCCATAACTGCTGACATACCATAAGCATTTAACATTCTAAAGAGAAACATTGCCTGCATTGTCTTGTCTCTTAGTATCTCCTTGAATGATGCCAGCTTCGCATTTTTGTATGCGTCAATTTCAGGCAGCATAAAAATAAGCATCAGCAAGGAGAATAAGCTTATTGCGCCCATTGCATAAAAGGCAGCATTCATGCTAAATAAATCATGCAAAGTTCCTCCTATTATTGGGCCAAAAGCAAGCCCCATAAAAAATGAGATTGTAAAAGTGCCAAGATACTTGCCTTCCTGATTTTTTGGAGCAATGTCCCCAATGTATGCCATTGCAATCGGCAAAACCATTGCAGAAGCCAACCCATGGAAAAATCTGATTGCTATCAATGAAGCTGCGGTTGATGCGTGCGCATAGAAAAATGACAAAACAGTATAGCCCGCTAAACCAATAACCAGCAGAGCTTTCCTCCCTTTTTTATCCGACCATCTTCCAATAAAAGGCGTAAAAATTGCTCTTGACAGCGTAAATGAGCCAAAAATCAGGCCGATAAGAAAGCCATTTGCGCCTAAGCTTTCAGCATAAATGCCCAAAAACGGCTCTATTATGCTTGTGCCGAGCATTGTAGCAAACACTGCAATAAATAAAACTGTAAATATGCGCTTTTCCATATGCAAATTGTTTATCTATTTATAGGAGCATGTCTAAAAATCGCTTCGCGGATTAGCATTCAAAATCAAAGATTTTATTTCTGTTTTTCATTGTTAGATTGTCCATTAACTAATCGTCCATTAAAATTAATCTTACGATGCTCATAATCATTTGCACTTTCATTTATTCATTTAATCATATTTCCTTTTTCATTAAAAATTAATATTAATAATAGGGAAATTTTTCTTGCTTTCTGAGCTATGGAAAAATTTCCAGATATGTTGATTGTTCACAACTACATTGGATTATCCACGCAGTGGATACCGAACTTCGTTCGAGTATTTTTTGCCTTAACTTGAAATGAAAGCAAAAAATCTTATTATTAATTTTTAAATATTGAATTAATATTATCATTGTGAAAGTATGGATAAATAATAATTAATCCTGAAAGTGTTTGTGTGTTTTTATGGACTTTTCAATGGGGTTTTCTTCCATTCTAAAAACAATTCTTGATAAAAATATGATGCTAACCTTCATTTTTTAGACACGCCCTTCTTTATAACTCTATATATTTAAAATCCAAGTTTTCTATGTCAATTATTATTGAATTAAGCCTGCTTTCAGGGTAACTTGAGCCTATATTTATACATATTGTGCTTCTTATTTTGTCAATGAATGAGCCCGACATCTGAGGGCTTTCATGTATATGGCCATGCAATGTCAAATATGGCTGCTCTCTTTTTATAAATTCCCTTATTGCCTTGCTGCCTACATGAATTCCGCTTGTGATTATGTCAAGTTTTGTGTTATAAGGGGGTGCATGCATCGCATATATTGTCTTTTTTGGATTTGACAGCTTTATGAAATTAAATAAATCCTCTTTTATTGTGCCTTCTTCCTTTTCTATAGTCCTTATTTCATAATCATGCAATTGTTTTGGTGTCTCTTTATTCTCGTCTTCAAACTTCTCCCAGTCTTTTAATCTAAATGGCGTAGGGTTTACAAAACCATAACCAACAATGTTTTTATTAAATACATTAAATCTTTTTTTGTTGATGTATTTTATATTTTCATTTTTATTGCTTTTTAATATTGTTTCATTAATTCTGAAATCGTCATTTCCCATGATTATAAAGGTGTCTTTTTTTATTTTTGATAATTCTGGAATGAAAAAGTTTTTTAGAAATTCTTTTTGGTAATTAATTGCTTGCTCTAATGTTCCTGCACCTTTGGGGCATAAATCACCCCCGATGATAACAGCTTTTATTTCAGGTTCTTTCGCTTTAGCTATAAGTTTTTTATAGTATTCGTTGTTCCCATGCAAATCTGCGGTGTAGAGGATTTTGTAAGGCATATTTCAGCTTATAAGCTCTGCAATCTTTTAATTCTTTCTTCTATTGGCGGATGCGTTGAAAAAAGGCTGTTAATTCTGCCTTTAAAAGTCCTCAATGGATTTTCAATAAAAAGATGGGCAGTTGCCTTGTTTGCTGCCTCTACTAATGGCTCTTTGTCATTTTTTATTTTGATTAATGCATTTGCCAAGCCTTGTGGATTTCTTGACAATAAAGAGCCATCAGCATCTGCTAAATATTCGCGCTGTCTGCTGACTGCAAACTTTATTAATTGAGATATCAAAGGCGCTAATAGGGCCAAAATAAACCCTAAAAGTATTAACAAGGCTGCTATTGGGCCTTTAATTTCCCTATGCCTTCTATTATAGATTATTGTGCGCAGGAAAAAATCGCTCAACAAGGCTACAATACCAACTAAAATAACAACAAACATCATCATCCTTATATCATAATTCCTTATATGGGATAGCTCATGCGCTATTACCCCTTCCAACTCGTCTCTCTTAAGCCTTTTTATAGCGCCCGTTGTTACTGTTACAGAAGCATTTTTAGGGTCTCTTCCGGTTGCAAAGGCATTTATTGCAGTGTCATTAATAACATAAATTTTTGGAGTTGGGATTCCAGAGGCTATTGACAAACCTTCGACAGTATTAACCAAGTTAGGGTGTTCTCTCTTGTCAGCTAAGGTGGCATGGCTCATTTTCAATATTAATTTGTCGCCCGAATAATAACTAAGAAAAACCATAATTGTTGAAAAAATAAATGCGATGAGCAATCCAACTATAGGCACCCCAATATAAAAACCAAAAAAATATCCTAAAGTTGTTATTATTATGAAGAATAAGGTTATTAACAAAATTGATTTTCTTTTGTTAGAAGATACATGCTCATATAAATTCATCTTAAAACTCTACTTTTATGGGCTTTTTCTCTGCTTCTTCGGACTTGAAAAATTCCTTTTCCTTAAAATTAAGCCAATTAGCTATTATGTTGCTTGGGAACTGCTGTATTTTATTGTTTAATGACATTACATTATCGTTATAAAACTGCCTTGAAAAAGCTATCTTGCTTTCTGTTCCTGCAAGCTCCTCTTGCAGCATCTTAAAGTTTTCAGACGCCTGCAATTTTGGATAGTCTTCAGAAACAGCGAAAATTGTCTTTAATGCGTTGCTTATTGAGTCACTCGCCTTTGACTTTTCGCTCATTGAGCCAGAAACTAATTTTGAACGCATTTTAGTTATTTCCGTTAAAGTGCCTTTTTCATGCTTCATATAACCTTTAACAGCATTTACCAAATTAGGTATGAGGTCATATCTTCTTTTAAGCTGCACATCTATCTGGCTCCATGCATTCTCCACCCGATTCCTAAGCATTATTAAGCTGTTAAAGGTTATGGCTATGTACAAAAGAATAAATGTCAAAATTCCGATTATCGCCCACAAGATTATGATTGCCATATATTTTTGAATTTTTTACTTGTTTATAAATTTTTTTAATTAAATATTAAGAATGGACCGGCCGGGATTTGAATTTCCGAGTTGCAAACTTGTTGCTTGCAACTTCCCGGAGTCTTTCCCTAGCCAAGGGAACACGATATTATCCGGCAGTTTTTCTGCCGCCAGATTTCGCCACCGGCCCATTGAATTAGGGAAAATTTACAATAGTTTAAAAAGATTATCACTAGTATAGTATTAATAGTACAATAAATATTCCAATAATAAAAAGTATAATATGATAACAATTTAAGATGGTAGGCCAGAAAGAAATCCTTTTCCCGCATGACAAGATAAGGGACATACAGGATACTGTTGTTTCTGATGTTTATGAGGCGATAAAAAACAAGCGAAACATAATAATCCATGCCCCTACTGGGATAGGGAAGACTGCTTCCGTTCTTGGGCCTGCTTTAAGCTTTGCCATTGACAAGGATGTTACAATATTTTTCTTGACATCGAGGCAGACCCAGCATAAGATTCCTGTAGACACATTAAAGCAGATTAAGAAAAAATACGGGAACAATTTTGGCATTGCAGATATTATCGGAAAGAAATGGATGTGCCTGCAGGAATTGGAAGCGTTAAATTCTGGAGATTTTATTGATTACTGCAAGAGGCTAAGGGATGAAAGCCAATGCGAGTTTTACCTAAATACAAGGAAAACGTCGATGATCCCAACAGTTGTTGCTCAGCAAAATTTGGATGAATTGAGGGTTTTGGGGCCGTTGCATGTAGGGGAAGTAATTGAAAACTGCAAAAAGCCAAAGCTATGCCCTTATGAAATGACTTCCTTATTGGCAAAAGATGCCAAGGTCATTATTTCAGACTATAATTATGTTTTTAATCCCGACATAAGAAACAGCTTGTTTGGCAGGGCAAACAAAAATCTGGAAAATTCCATAATCATAATTGATGAAGGGCATAATCTTCCGGATAGGGCAAGGGAAATGCTGACTGCAAAATTATCCACCTTTATTATTGACAGGGCAATCAAAGAAGCCAGCAAGTATGAATTTTACAGCATTCTTTCCATTTTGAAAAATGTAAAAGATATTTTCAATGAATTGGGCTTTGACTTAAATTTTAATAAGGAAGAGAAACTGGTAAGGAAATATGAGTTTATAGATAAAATAAATGAGAATGGCAGTTATGACGAATATACCAATGAGCTGAACAATACAGGGGATTTGATAAGGGGAAAGCAAAAGCAGAGCTTTGTGGGAAGCATTGGCAAGTTTTTGGAAGCGTGGCTCAATGAGGATAACGGCTTTGCAAGGATACTTTCAAGGGATTTTAGGAACAACAATTTAACATTAAATTACAGGTGCTTAGACCCATCCTTGATTACGAGGGACATTATTGAAAGAAGCTATGCAACAATAATTATGTCTGGGACATTGACGCCTACATTTATGTATAAAGATATTTTGGGCTTCAATAACAATACAATTGAGAAAGTTTATGGCAATCCTTTTCCTAAAAACAATAGATTGTGCTTAATTGTGCCGGAAACAACAACAAAGTTTACAAGAAGGAATGATGAGGAATATGCAAGAATAGCAGAGGTGTGCAACAAGATTATTGGCAAGATTCCAGGGAATGCGGCTTTATTTTTCCCCAGCTACGACTTAAGGGATAAGGTTTACAAAAATTTGCATAATATTTGCGCTAAAAAATTCCTAATTGAAAAACCAAATCTTAGCAAAGAAGAAAAAGAGAACATTTTAGAGGAGTTCAAGCAGCACAAAGATGAAGGCGCTGTGCTGTTAGCTGTTTCAACAGGAAATTTTGGGGAAGGAATTGATTTACCCGGAGATTTCCTTAAAGGGGTGGTTATTGTTGGATTGCCGCTGGAAAAACCTGATTTAGAGACTAAAGAACTAATAGAGTATTATGAGGAAAAGTACGGCAAAGGATTTGATTACGGCTACATATTCCCGGCTATAACCAAATGCCTGCAAAACGCAGGAAGGTGCATAAGGACTGAAACAGATAAGGGTGTTATTGTTTTTTTGGACGAGAGGTTTGCATGGGAGAATTACCTTAGATGCTTGCCTGCGGATATGGATTTTAAGATAAGCAAGCTGTATGAGGGCAGGATTTCAGGGTTTTTTAATTCTTAGGCAAAAATAGCTTTTGTTGTGATAACCTGCATACAAATTCCTAAACTAGTATACAAAAACGTAACATTTATATATAAGATATACTTTTATATAGAAGTAGTACTATCTGGAGCCTAATATGGTTATTTTATTCGACCGGTTTAATTTGCCGGAAGACATATTTGAGGTAGTGTTTGCGACAAAGCAGCAGATTATTGTAGCGAAGCTGCTGATAGAGATGATAAAGGGCAACAATGGGGAGATAAACAAGACGGAAATGTCTCTGTTTGCCACTAAATTGCATGAGGGCAATTATGTAACGACTTTAATTGACGAAGCCCCCTATAAAGGCAAGAAAGTAAAGATAAGCTACAACAAAAGGCAGTTTTATGACAGGATTTTAACTCCAATGAAGAGCATGGGATTGATTGATTACGATCTTTACAAAAAAACTTACAGGATAAGCGACAATTTCAACAAGGAGATGATAAGAATAGGATTACTATGGCTTAGGGAGATGAAAAAGCCAGCTAAATCATGATTTTCAGGCCCCAGCAACCGAGTTCTTCACAAACCACCCCAACGAATCGAAAAACTGGGGCCAACTTTTTTATTAATCTGCAAAGCTGTGTTCTACGAACACGGAATTCACGGGAAAAAGAGATGAAATGGGTGGTTTATAGGTAATTTCTTAATATTGGTTTTCTAAAAAATAATGCCATAAAAATTAAGGTTTATAAAGAAGTGTATCTTATCTATTTGTATGGAAGGTCTATTAGAAATTGTAGTTGCTCAAGAATTGTTAAATAGGGGGGAAATTGATAAAGATGAATTTACAACATTTTTTGGAGGTAGAACTGTAATGCGTTTTGACACGCTAGAGCATGCAGCTAATTTTGGTAGAAGATTTGTTCAAGATTATTTAGTTCCAAAGTATGGTTTAGAAGAAGCAACTAGATTCCCAATGGCTAAAACTGAGCCAGCTAGGTGGATTAGAAGTTTGGATGAAGGTGCCAAAATCATTGGTGAGTACATTGGGGAAATCCCAAGAGAAAAACCGCCAGAGGAAATTTGGTTAGTTGTTCCGGATGACAAGTACCACGAAGTCCAAGAATACTTAGACTCATTAAAGTAGCCTGATTTTTTCTTTAAATGCATTAAACAAATTTTTTAGCTTCCAGCCTTTCGCAATAAACAAAATTTAAAAACAATAATACTATAATCCTATCTTATGATAGACTTTAATAAGCTAAAAAAAGAGCAGATTAAACTTGCGGAAAAGGTAAGCATTATTGACAGCGTCAAAAATATAAAAACTGTTGCTGGAGCTGACCAGGCTTATGCTGATGGAAAGGTTATTTCTGCTATAGCTGTCTGTGACTATAAGAACATGAAATTAATTGAGAGCAAGCACGCAGTAGTTGAAGCAAAAGTCCCTTATAAAAGCGGCTTTTTGTTTTACAAAGACGGTCCTGCCATTATTGAGGCTTTTAATAGTTTAGAGAACAAACCAGATGTTTTAATTGTTGAAGCAAACGGCATTCTGCATCCAAGAAGGATTGGCATGGCTTCTCATGTTGGAATTTTATTGGATATAGCGACGATAGGCGTTACAAAAAGGCTTATGCTGGGCGAAGTAAGGGATAAAACAGTTTATGTGGATAAAGAAGCAAGAGGCTATGGCTTAATAACAAGAGAGCATGCTAACCCAGTCTATATAAGCCCAGGTTATAAGATTTCGCTGAAGACATGCCTTGAAGTAATAAAAAGGTGCATTAGGCTACCGCATAAGCTTCCAGAACCATTACATCTTGCGCATAAGTATGGGAATAAGATAAAGGAAGAGCTGGTTGGTGCACAATAAGACGGGTTCATTTAATATTCTCAACAGGTTTCCAATTATCAATAGTTATTATCTTAATTCCTAAAAATAATAAAAAATTCAAATCCATAAAAACGTTTAAATACAGATATAATTTGCCTTTTCTTATGTTAAGGCGCGAAAGAAGCAATATTGGCAAGAAAATAATTGGCTATTTCATAGGCATAATAATGATATTCAGCGCGTTTGGGGTTATATTTTTTGGCTTTGGTGCTGGAAGTAGTGGAATAGTAAAATACAAAGGGCTTAAGTTTATAGACAAAGGAAATTTCTGGAGCGTAAAAGTCAATGGCAGGGAAGTATTGTTTACTTACCTGCCTGATGAAACAGATTCTATAGGTGTTGAAAGCTTGGCTATTGAAAAACTTAAAAGGGTTGTGCAAATCGACACCACTTCAGAATTCAATGACACTCTTGCTGAGCCTATTGCGCTTGCGCAATTCCAGATGGGAACTACTTTGTTCAATTTCAACATTTTTGTAAGAAACGGGTTTACATCAGATTACTTAAATTTCCCCACTATTACATGCGAAGATGCCACTCAATTTGTTCCGGTTATTTACTTTAAAGAGTCTAATGCAACCAATTTGCATATTGAAAATAACTGCATAATGGCGGAAGCTGCAAATGCTGCTGATGTGATAAGATTAAAAGACAGGCTGGTTTACGGCATTTTAGGGATAATATGAAACATGTAGAACTAAAAAAACTCCAGGAAAGTTATGAGCGGGGCATAATAACTACAGAAGAATATGAAAAAAAGAAAAAGGAGATAGATGAAATGCCTGAGGAAAAGCAAGAGGAAAGCAAGGAAGAAGAGGCTAAAGAAGTGAAATTAAAATCTGACAGAACGCTAATAATTGGCGCAATAATAATCCTATTATTATTTGGCACTATATTTGGGCTAAGATACTTTAAGCAGGAAAGGCCTCAGACAATAGACGAGCTGCATGAGCTGAATTTCAAAGGGAAATTAAAAAAAGACCAAGGATATCTCTATGATGGTGTTTACTCTTTTGTGAAATTTGATGGCTTATGGTATGCGCAGCTTGTAAGCCCGAAAGGAACTAGGCTGTATAACATACAATTCAGATATGGGCCGAGGGATGTTGAAAATATAAAGATAAGGGGTTCATTAGACACAAACTTATTTAACAATGCAACCGAATACTATGTCACGTTCAACCCAACTGGGCAGAACTTCTCTTCTGTTGCTTTGGCTGTCGGCGATTTTAACACGCATATGACAAATATATTCTTCAAACAACCTATTGCTGCGTGCGACAAAAATGAGACATTTGCATGCGCAAACAGGCCGATAATTACATGCGATAATACAGACAAGCTTGTCTTATATGTAAAAGAAGCCAATAATTCTGGGGTTTATTTTGATAATAACTGCATGGTTATAGAGGGAAATGGCTTTGACTTAATAAAGGGTGTAGACCGGATTTTGTATGGTTTATATGAGATAATCCAATAAGATGAAAACAATGAAAAAAACTGAAAAAGAATGGAAAACTTGCCTAAGCCCCGAGGAGTATAAAATATTGAGAGAAAAGGGGACTGAGCTTCCATTTACAGGCAAGTGTTATAAAAATAAGAAAAAAGGAATGTATTATTGCTCTGGCTGCGGCACTAAACTATTTTCTTCTGAGACAAAATATGATTCTGGGACAGGATGGCCTAGCTTTTATGATGCTGCAGACAAGAAAAATGTTGAGCTTAAAGAGGATAAAAGCCTTTTTATGAATAGAGTAGAAGTATTATGCGGCAGGTGCAAAGGGCATCTTGGGCATGTTTTTGATGACGGGCCTAAGCCCACTGGAAAGAGGTATTGCATAAATTCCGCAGCTTTGAAGTTTGAGGAGAGGAAGTAGGATGGCTTTTTTTACATTAGAGGAAATTTTTGACATGGTGGTAATGACTATAGTAGTTGGCTACATATTTTCTGGTTTGTTTAAGAAGCCTGTTCAGGAAGATTATGATCCATTAAAGCAGATTAAGCAGGGATTTTTTTCTGATGATTTCAAGTTTGCAGTTTTAGTTGCAGCGCCCGCTATAATTTTTCATGAACTTGGCCACAAGTTCGTTGCCTTAAGCTATGGCCTGGAGGCGCAATTCCAAGCAGCGTATTTTTTTCTTATGCTGGCTTTGCTGATGAAACTTATGAATTTTGGATTTATATTCATCGTGCCTGCGTATGTTTCAATAATCGGAAGGGCAACGCCTCTGGAAAGCAGCATAATTGCGTTTTCAGGTCCTGCTGTTAATTTGATTTTATGGCTGTTTGCGGCTTTTGCAATTAAAAAGAATCTATTTTCTAAGAAGCATAATGTTGCTTTGCTTTTGACCAGCAAGATTAATATGTTTTTGTTCATCTTCAATATGCTGCCTATTCCGGGGTTTGACGGGAGCAAGGTTTTTATGGGTTTAGTGCAATCATTTCTATGAACAATAATTAAAAATTCAATAAGCTGTTACCCCCTATATAAAAAATAAAAATTATAATTAATGATGTACCTTAACAAAGTAAAATGCTGAATAATGAAATATTGGGCCAGTATTATACTGTAAAAAGCAATGTTGGATTGTTTGATTTCTCTATAGAGGGGAAAATAATAGTTAAAGGCCATGGAAGAGTTGATTTTATCAATGGGTTGGTTTCCAATGACGTTGAAAATCTGGAAAGTTTCAATGGAGTTTATGCCTCTTTTCTTGATAGAAATGGCAAAATATTGTCAGACTGCATTGTGTATAAGTTTGACGATTTTCTTTTTATTAATTTAAGCATTATTGGAAAAAATAGTATAATAAAAAAATTGAATGGAGATGCTGCGCTTGGAAAATCTGAGGTTGAGGATGCTACATTAAGATATGCTTTGTTTTCATTGCAAGGGCCTAAATCAACAGAATTGATCAATAATATTTTTAAGTCCAAAATTGAGCTGCAGAGCCAATATCAGTCAATTATAATCGAAACTAAAAACAATGATGAAAAAATCGATATTCTAATTATGAAAAATAATAGGACAAATTTTGATGGGTACGATATCTATGTTCCCGCATCCAATTACAAAGAATTCAAGGAATTAATAATTAACAATGGAAAAGACGATGGTTTAAAAATAATAAACAATGAAACATATAATGTTTTAAGAATAGAGGCTAAAATCCCGTTGTTTGGTGTCGACTTTGATGAAAAAAATATTTTGCCGGAAGTTACTGAAAAAGCAATGAACTATGATAAGGGGTGCTTTGTTGGGCAGGAAATTGTTGCTCGCGTAAAAAATATAGCAAAAGGCGCTACTGCAAAAAAATTAAGGCTTTTTGAAATTGACAGCAATGACATACCTGAAAAAAATGCGAAAATAATGGCAGGTAATGATGAAGTTGGGCATGTCACAAGCGCTGCTTTTTCTCCGAATCTAAATAAGGCAATTGGATTTGGATTTGTAAACAAAGGGTTTTATGATGATGGAACAATAATTACAATAAATAATGCCGAAGCTACAGTAAAGAGATTATAAGATGATTAAGTGTTAAGAATAACCAAAGTTATTGACTTTAAAACCAAAAGATATTAAATCGAACATTTCATAGTATTTTTATGCAGGAAAATAATGTCGAAAAATCATTAAATATGGCTATAATGCTGACTTCTGTTTTCTTTGTTGTGGAGATTATTGGAAGCATTATTTCCGGCTCATTGTCTTTATTAGGTGACGCAGGGCATATGCTCAGGGATGTTTTTGCCCTGCTTCTTTCATTAAGTGCCATACACATTGCAAAAAATCTTCCGTCAAGAACAAAGACATTTGGCTACCATAGGATAGAAATCTTTGCGGCTTTTATCAACGGCATTTTGCTTTTAGGCATAAGCCTGTGGATTTTTTTGCAGGCATACCAAAGAGTTTTTGCTCCAAAACCGATTGAAAGCGTGACTATGTTTGTGGTTGCGTTAATAGGGCTTCTGGTAAATATGTATGTTGCCTTAAAGCTACATGGCAGCCATGACATTAACGTCAAAAGCGCATTTACGCATGTTATTTCAGATACGCTTTCTTCAGTAGCAGTTATTTTTGCTTCAGCATGGATATTTTTTACAGGACAAACTATCATTGATCCTATACTCGGCAGCTTAATAGCAATTTTTGTACTGTTTTCTGCATTTGCAATAATAAAAGATTCTATTTATGTACTCCTTGGATTTGCCCCAAAAAATGTTAATTTTGACAATGTAATTAAAGATATCGAAATTGTTAAAGGTGTAGAAAGCGTACATAATGTGCATTTATGGAGCTTATGCTCTAATATAAATGTTATAGACGCACACATATTTACAAACGAGCAAAACATGGGCAAAATAGAGGCAATTAAACAAAAAATCAAGAAAAATCTTAAAAAATACAATATAAGGCATGCAACCCTTGAGTTTGAGTGCGAGGAATGCATAGAGAACCATAAAGTAAAAGGGATGGGGCATTAATCTATTAAAATTTTTTGAGGTATAAGCAAGAAACTGATTATGGTATTTTTATAATCACGGTTCTTTGGTGCTTGGATAATTGTTTAATGTAATGTTACGGGTGAAAAGGACATTTAACGGATTAGCAAGACGACTTTGGCGAGGCAACCCAACGTCCAAAGCTCGCCTTGCTGGGCGTTTTCCGAAGGAAAACGTTGTCTTGCGATTGTTAGGCGGGTGAGCCGAAGGCGAACCGAGCGAACGTAGTGAGCGAGAGTTTTTAAGCCACCGTATTGCGTTACTGCCGTAGTTTTTGATTTTCATTAGACCATTCGCAATATTTACAATCTTCTGCGCATTCAGGAATATCTCCTTTTAACACCCCTAAAGCATCCTTAAAGATTTTTTCAGCGTTTTTTATGCTTATTTTCATCTTTATTAGATCTGTATTAAAAACCACATCACCATTTCCATTTACCTTATCCGGGTGATAGAACAACAAGTAAGAATAATCTTCCGTTTCATAGCTGTTTTTTCTCAGTAAAAGATTGTATATGTCTAATTGATCCTGATAATGCTCATGAGTATCATCCTTTAATGGAAAGCCCCTTGTTTTGTAGTCTAAAACTATCAGTTTATTGCCTTTTTTGAGTATGTTATCCACAGCACCTTTGAACAAGTTTCCCTCTTTATCTTCCCATTTTATGCCTTTTCTGTTGTTTCTCCATTCTTCCAGAAGCTCTTTATTATCAAACAGCTTAACCTCCCCATTAAGTTCCTGCAGTTCTGGAGGCAATTCTTCCTTATCCCTGAAGCTGTCAAAATGAGCTTTAAGGATTCTGTCCATGCCGCTAGGCAAAGAAGGAAATATACCCTCAGGCCTCTTAATGCCTTTATTAAACTGCAGCCAGAAGCATCTGGGGCATTCTTTCAATAACGAAAGGCTTGATGGGGAAAATTTGTAGGGCATTTGTTGATAATTTAATACGGAATTCTATAAAAGCTTTACTTAAAATAAGTGGACTGTAGGTTTTTTGATCCGTTGGCTGCCATATGTTTTTATTGGTGGAAATGTTTATATAATCTGGATAGTTACAGAAATATAGTGGTGTTTTTGGATGGTAAATAATTTTAATGACAAATTAACAGCTTTACTTAAAAAAGACCTTCGCTTTGTTGATGACGAATCTGGAGAATTAATAAGAAGCGAAATCATAAACGAGGCTTTAAAGATTGATAAAAAGCTTATTGAAGCATTATTATCTGAAAAAGATATAAAAGAAAAATTCTTTTCAGAAATAAAAGAGCATTGGGTTTTTGAGATTAACAAATTCATTGATTTTATCCAAGATAAGAATTTCTTAAGTGATTCTTATACAAAATTCAAACAAAATATTAGATTAACAATTGATGGGAAAACATTAAAAGAGAGAGGAGAAGTAGTTTTAGTCTGGCCATTCAAGGATTGTGTTCTAGAAGGCGGAATGACTAAAGAAGATGAAAAAAGAAATGAAATATTCTTTAATGAGATACTTGCTCAAGATGAGATTGACAGATTACTTGACGCAAAAGTATTGACTAATTTTAAGCGATTTACTGCAAAAGGAGAAGAAAAAGTAACTGATTTCAAAAGGGATAAAGATGGAATAATCAGGGAAAATCTGATTATCAAGGGGAATAATCTTCTTGCTCTGCATTCTTTAAGGAAAGAGTTTCAAGGAAAAGTGAAGCTGATTTATATTGATCCACCTTATAATACTGGTGGCGCAACAGAAATATTCACCTATAATAATAATTTCAAGCATTCTACTTGGCTTACTTTTATGAAGAATAGATTAGAAGTAGCAAAAGATTTCTTAAAAGAAGATGGATTTATTGCCATAACGATAGACCATGTTGAGCTTTTCTATTTGGGCGCATTATCAGATGAAGTTTTTGGCAGGGAAAATCGTTTAGGTATTGTGAGTGTTGTAATCAGACCACAAGGTAGGCAATTTGCAAAGTATTTCAGTACAACAACAGAGTATATGTTAGTTTATGCTAAAAATACTAATTTAGCAGAATTTAGGGGTGTTGTATTAGATGAAGAACGAAAGGCAGAATATGAAGAAGAAGATGAAGCTGGAAAATTCAAATATGAACCATTAATGTACTCTCGTTTTGTTGAGGAAAAATTAAGCAAAGCTGAGGAAAAGTATTTCTATCCAATTTATGTTAGTAAAGACTTGAAGGAACTGACTCTAGATAAAAAAACAGGATATTATGAGGTTTGGCCTATTAATAAAAAGAGAAAAATATGTTGGAGAATGCAAAAAGAGAGTTTTAAACAACTTCTTGAAGAAAAACCATCAGAATATAAAGCATTAAAAGACGATGAAGGAAATGTTCAAGTATTTGAAAAATATAGAGAATCAGAAGGTACAAAAATAAAAACTCATTGGATAGGAAAAAGATATAATGCAACAACAAGTGGAACAGGGGTTTTGAAATCTATACTTGGAGAAAAGATATTCTCTTACCCAAAAGCACTTTACGCCGTCGTGGATACGCTAAAGATAATGACCTCAAAGGAAGATATTATTATGGACTTTTTTGCTGGAAGTGGAACAACCGCACATGCCACTTTAGAATTAAATAAAGAAGATGGTGAAAATAGGCAGTTTATTTTGGTTGAACAATTAGATTCTCACATGGATGTAATTCTCAAAAGAATAAGAAAAGTCATGGAACTTAATGGAAAGGAAGAAAATCTCAATACTTTTAATAAAAAAGAGCATTTTGTTTATGGAGAATTACTCAAATTTAACGAAGAAGCTGTCGATAAAATCGAATCTGTAAAATCAGCAGATAATCTGCTTAAAATCTGGAAGGAAATGGTTGAGCATTACTTCTTGAATTACGATGTCGATATAAAGAGATTTAACGACAATAAATAACAATTCAAAAAACTGCCAATAGAAAAACAGAAGAAACTTCTTGTTGAGATGTTGAATAAAAACCAACTTTATGTGAATCTTTCTGAAATAGAAGATTCACAATTCAAAGTAAATAAGGAAGATAAGGAGCTAAACAAAAAATTCTATAAGTGAAAAAAATGACTCAGACTACATTATCGCCACATAGAAAGTGGCTGTATGATGAATTGGATACAGCAAAGAAATTCGGTGTTTTAGCCCAGTTTTTAGATACTCCTAACTTTGTTAAGGAAAATCTTAATCCAAAATTTGAATTAAGGTCATATCAGAAAGAGGCGTTTGCCAGATTTTTCTATTATTATAATCAATATCCTGACAAAGAGTATCCTATTCATTTGCTTTACAATATGGCAACAGGAAGCGGAAAAACGCTTATCATGGCTGGATTAATTCTTTATCTATACGAAAAAGGATATAGAAACTTCCTGTTTTTTGTCAATTCAACGAATATAATAGAGAAAACAAAGAACAATTTTCTCAATGATCTATCAATTAAATATCTGTTTAATCAAAAAATCTTAATCAACAATAGAGAAATCAAGATAAACAAAGTAGATAATTTTGAAGGCGTAAATAAAGGTGATATTAACATCTGCTTTACTACAATCCAAAAACTTCATTCTGATCTATATGCAGAAAAAGAGAATTCATTGACTTTTGAGGACTTCAGAAGCCAAACGATTGTTTTATTATCTGACGAAGCTCATCATGGACAAGTCCAGACTAAACAAAATACTCTGTTCAAGGCAGATGAAAAGCCAAATTGGGAAAATACTGTTGAAAACATCTTTCAGCAAAATAAGGAAAATATCCTTCTTGAATTTACTGCAACAATGGATTTTATGAACAAGGCAGTAGAAACAAAATATATTCCCAAGGTCATTTACAGATATGATTTAAGGCAATTCAGAAATGATAAATTCTCAAAAGATGTAGAAATATTAAGGTCAGATACTGATACAAAAGGTAGAATATTGTTGGCTTTGGTCTTGAATCAATATCGCCAAGATGTTGCCAGTAAGTATGGAATACAATTAAAGCCAGTAATCTTATTTAAGGCTCAAAAAACAATCGAGCAATCAGAAGAAAACAAAGAATTTTTCCATGAACTGATTGATAATCTTTCAAAAAAAGATATTGAGGAGATAGAGACAAAAACAGATATTGCGGAGATTAAAAGGGCATTTGATTTTTTTGAAACTGAGAAAATCACAACAGATTTACTTATTCAAAAATTAAAACTGAATTTTGCCAAAAATAAATGTATAAGTATGAATGATGAGAAAACATTAGAAGAAAATCAGATTTTGATTAATACTCTTGAAAAATCTGATAATCAAATAAGAGCAATTTTCACAGTCCAAAAGTTAAATGAAGGTTGGGATGTATTAAACTTATTTGACATTGTGCGATTATATGAAGGGCAAGCAGGTGGCGGAGGATATAGTGGTACTATTGCACCATCAACAATTTCAGAAGCCCAATTAATTGGGCGAGGAGCAAGGTATTTCCCATTCAAAATAGGAGGAAAGGAAGAAGATAAATTTCTAAGAAAATTTGATGAAGATTTAGGCCATGAATTAAGAATTCTTGAAGAACTTCATTTCCACAGCCCAAATGAGCATAGATACATTTCTGAGCTGAAAAACGCATTAGTCCAAGAAGGTCTTATGGATGATAAAACTGTGGAAAAAGAGCTAAAACTGAAAGAAGATTTCAAGAAAACAGGATTTTTCAAGAATGGTCAGATTTTCCTGAATAAAAATGTAGCAAATAATTATTCTCATGTTACTTCTTTTTCTGATTTGGGAGTAAAAGACAAAGATTTCAAGTATGAAATAAGAACATTTAAAGGAAAAGTCACCGAAGCATTAACAGACGGAAATTATGATAATTTGCACATAGTAAAAGAATCAAGCACATTACAAATAAGCCAAATTGAAAAGCATATTTTTAAAAATGCCATTTCGAGAAAAGAATTCTTCAAATTTGAGAATATAAAGAAAATATTTCCGAAAGTAAATTCAATGAATGACTTAATTGAAAACAAGGAGTTTCTTGCTGAAATAAAAATTAACTTTACGGGTTCAGCAGAAGATTTATACAATCTTTCAAATGAGCATAAATTCAAGGCCGTTGTAGCCATTTTGGATGAAATTGAAGAAAAATTAAAGAATAATATGGTTGATTACAAAGGAACTAAAGATTTCTTCTCCAGTAAGATAAATGAAGTCTTCTATAACAAAATACTAAAAATAGAAGCAGGCTCAGAAAGAGAAGACGGACAAGAATCATTTATTCAAGATAAAGGGTGGTACGCATTTAATGCCAATTATGGAACATCTGAAGAAAAAGCCTGTGTTGAATTTGTTGATAGATTAATCAAAGAAGATTTCAAGAATAAATACAAAGAAATATTCCTGCTTAGAAACGAACTTCACTTTGTAATTTATAATTTCAGTGATGGAAAAGCATTTGCTCCAGATTTCGTTTTATTCATGAAAGATAAAGAAGGAAGAGAGATTACTTATCAAATATTCATAGAGCCAAAAGGTAAATTTTTGGAAAAAACTGAAGAATGGAAAGAAAAACTTCTGATTGAAATAAAAGAGATGTTTGAATCTAAAGATTTAACTAAATTTATAGAAACTAAGAAATATAAAGTTGTTGGTGTCCCTTTCTTTAATCGATTAGACGAAAACAGGTTTAAAGAAGAACTATTGAAAGTTGTTAAATAATAAAGAATTAAAAGAATTCAAATTATTGAGGGAAGCGTTTGAAACATGAACAAAAAAGCACAAGACCCACTTACAATAGTTGGTGGCATCCTAGTACTAATATTTTTAATTTGGTTTATTCCACAACTATTCCAAAGCGTTAAAGACGTTTCCTGCGAAAATGAAAAGAAAACCATAGGAAATTTAAATTCTCAATTATCTCAATGCCAAACTGATTTATCTGTTGAAAGAGCAAAAATCCAGCTACTTCAAAATGAGTTTAAAGACTGCCAAGATAAGCTATCTCAATCTCAAGAATCTTTTACCAACTGCACTAACTCTTATAAAAAATTAGAAGAAGACTACATTAAAAAAGAACAGCTGATTTATGAATATTCGCTAATAAAAGTTTATAGCAGCAAAATAACACTATTTGATTTAATAATTCTGCATAATTTTAATCTATTTGGCATATTCTTAGCTTTTGGAATAACTTTTACCATAAAACTATTTGAAATTGATGTAGAAGTAAAAGTTCTAAACAAAAAGAACCAGAGAAAGTTAGTAAGAATAATTAGAGAGTACCTAATTAACCATCCTTGGACTCCAATTTTAATTATGCTGGGGATAATAACTATAACAAATATATTTATTAAATTTCTTTAATGTCCATGCTTAACCTCAACCAAAAACATTCTTCCGTCAGTTGAAAGCAATTTAATATCTACTAAATCTTCTTTATGTAAATTACTAGTTAACTCTTTGGGAAACCTGAAAAAGAAAGCCTTGCCGTCAAAATTCATATTCCTTTCTATAGTTATGGGATCTTCTTCCAATAATTTCTTCATTATGAGAAATTTCTCGTATCTTTTAGCCTGCTCAAAATCCAAAAACTCTTTTTTGCATTTAGAACACTGCCAAACAGGATAAGTAAACTCAAAATCATTAAAGGAAACTTTCTTATCTATCAAAATAGAATTCTTCCCATGGCATTTAAATGGCACTCCCCCTTTGAATGAATTTTCATCTATCTTGAACTTAACTTCTTCTCCAAAATCTTCATCTTTAAGATTATAAAATGGCTCTTTTTCAAGTTCTTTTTGATATTTTGATTTTTGTTTCATTTTTTATTATACCTTTTGATTTGTGCTTCTGATGATGAATAAGCAGTTATTACATTTGCAAAGGACTTGTTATATTCAAATATCATAGTTATGTAGCGTAAGTGATGTGTTAATGCGATATAAATTTTCCCTTCTTGCTTGATGAACTTTGGCTTACCATATTTAAGTGCGTCCTTTAATTCTTCCAGCTCTATCCTGTGCTTGTAAAGTATTTTCTCCTCTACATCCGGACTTACATAAATTATCATATTTTTCATAAATAACCTTCGTGTACGCCATGTAGTACGTTAAATAGTACGTTAGATATATAAATATTTCGTTTTTTAGCTAATTTAGAGTAATCCATTCCTTATTACCAACCACTAAATGATCCAAAACCTTGATGCCAACCAGATTTCCAGTCTCAACAAGAATTTTATTAATTCTATAATCTTCATCAGAAGGCTCTACCAAGCCAGAAGGATGATTATGCACCAAAATAATTGAGTTAGCACTATGTTTAATAGCTTCCTTGAAAACCTCGCGAGGATGAACTAAGGAAGAATTTAAAGTGCCTATAGAGATTACTTCATCCTTAATGATTTTATTCTTGGAATCAAGGAAAACAGCAATGAAATGCTCTTTTTTCAAGTCTTTCAGCTTTTCAATATAATAAGAAGCAATATCAGAAGGGTTCTTAACAACTTTCTCGCAAATTTTGCCGGAATTAATCCTTTTGTTTAATTCAAAAGTAGCAATTAGCTTGGAAGCTTTCCCTAGTTTAATCCCTTTTATCTTCATTAATTCGGTTAAGGATAATGAATTTAGCTTTTCAAGGCCAAATGAAGCAATTAAACGATGACTTAAGTCAATGACATTCTCCCCATTTGTTCCGTTCTGAAGAATAATAGCTAACAACTCTGAATCGTTCAAACTGTCAATCCCTTTGGCTTTTAGCCTTTCTCTTGGTCTTTGCTCTATTGCAATCTCTTTTATTCTCAACATTACCACCTCTTTGCTATTCGCTTTTTATTTCAACGAGGTTAAAGAATTTAGTGCATTACTCCTTTATAAACGCTACGTGCAAATGTCCAGTGCTTATTTTCCATATTGAAAATAATTTAAAAAAAACTGGCTAAAATCGCAAAATATTTATAGTAATGCTCACATTACTCATTGATGCAACTAATAAATAATTATAAAATTTTTATTCTAAAGTTTTTTAGTCGAGGGTGTCCATGACTAAATACATTGTCGTAGCTGGAGGTGTAATGTCAGGTGTAGGCAAAGGAGTTACAACTGCTTCTATTGCAAGAATATTGCAAGAATATGGCTATAAAGTAACTGCCATAAAGATAGATCCTTACATTAATTATGATGCGGGAACTTTAAGGCCGACAGAGCATGGGGAAGTATGGGTTACTGATGATGGCGGAGAAATTGACCAGGATTTGGGAACTTATGAAAGGTTTCTTGATGTTGATATTCCCAAAGAAAACAATTTAACGACAGGCAAGGTCTATAAAACAATAATTGACAAGGAAAGGAAAGGCAAATTTTTAGGAGAAACTGTTCAGTTTATACCCCATGTGCCTGAAGAGATAAAGAGGAGGATAAAGGAAGCGAGCAAGGAGCATGACATAGCGATTGTTGAAATTGGCGGAACAATAGGAGATTATGAGAACATACCTTACCTATTTGCGATGAAAGGCCTGGAAAGAGAAATCGGAAAGGAAAATGTTACTTATGTCCTTATAACATATCTGCCAATACCTTCCCATATTGAGGAGATGAAGACTAAACCTACGCAACAGGCAATAAGGCTGCTAGGGGAAACTGGAATTTTTCCTGATTTTATAATATGCAGGGCAAAAAGGGCTTTGGATAATATAAGAAAGAAAAAAATAGAAATTTATGCTAATATACCCTCTGAAAATGTGATTTCAGAACCGGACATTGAGACAGTTTATTCAATACCATTAGATCTAGAAAAAGAAAGGCTGGGAATTAAAATACTAAATGAGCTGAAACTAAAACCAAAAAAAGTCCCTAACTGGGCAGAATGGAAAAAGCTTGTTGATAGGATAAAAAGCCCGAAAAAATCCATTAAGGTTGCTATTGTTGGAAAGTATATAGACATTGGAGACTACAATTTAGCAGACAGCTATGTAAGCATTAACCAATCATTATTGCATGCAGGCGCTTCATTGGATGCCAGTGTGGACATTAGCTGGATTGATGCCAAGATGTTTGAGAGCAATGACGATAAAATCAAAGAGCTGGACAAATATGATGGAATTATTGTCCCGGGGGGATTTGGAAGCTCGGGGGTAGAAGGAAAAATAAAGGCAATAAATTTTGCAAGAACGCACAACAAGCCTTATCTGGGGCTATGCTATGGATTGCAATTGGCTGTTGTAGAATATGCAAGAAATGTTTGCGGAATGAAAGATGCGCATACAACGGAAGTAAATGAAAAGACAAAATTTGCGGTTATTGATATATTGCCTGCACAAAAAGAGCTGATGGAAAAAAGCGAGTATGGGGGAACAATGAGGCTAGGCGCTTATGCCGCTGTTTTGAAAGATAAAAGCAGGGTTTTGGAGATGTATAAGGAAACCGAAAGGCTAAAGGAAGATGCAAAGAGAATTGAGGCTTTGAAGAAAGATAAGAGCCAGAGTTTCAGACTAGGAGTTTTAGACACCCAAGAAAATCAAAGATTTTCTGGGTCCAAAAGATTTTTGCGGGAAAGCAAAAATGTTGTTTTAGAGCGCCACAGGCACAGGTATGAGGTAAATCCGAAATTTGTTGAAGAGCTGGAAAAGAAAGGGCTTATTTTTTCAGGGTATCATTTGAGGGAAGACGGGACAAAATTAATGGAGTACATTGAGCTGCCTAACCATCCTTTTATGATTTCAACCCAAAGCCACCCAGAGTTCAAAAGTCGCTTGGGTAACCCGTCACCATTATTCTATGGATTCGTAAAAGCGTGTTCTAAATCTAAGTAATGTCCAGTGGTCTGAAACCGCAAAATTTTAACGATATAGACGCTCTAAAGGGTGTTATTTTTCACTGGACATTTTGCCGTGAGGTATTTAAACAATAGCTACCTTCTAAATTTTCAATTTTTTATTCAATTTAAAATCCGAATAAGTCCTTGATTTGGTGATTTTAAATGAATCTAACAAAAATTATGAAAAACGAAATTGAAGATAGATTGTCAAATATCAACTGGACTCCTTTGCATACAAGATTAATTTCTCATAGAATTGGTGATGGTACAGTTAATTTTTATGGACATTTTGTTTATGATAATAAAAATGTAAAACAGTTTTTAGATTTGACAA
The DNA here is from genome assembly GCA_016187495.1 of Candidatus Woesearchaeota archaeon. Lineage (GTDB taxonomy): Archaea > Nanobdellota > Nanobdellia > Woesearchaeales > GW2011-AR4 > JACPJP01. The sequence goes on along the minus strand of JACPJP010000009.1, from coordinate 10,383 downwards.
ATAAGCTTAATATAAAAGTATGGGGTCCGATTAAAGGCGATTGTTATAGTACGAAAAAAATTATCATCTCCAAAAAGGTGTTTAAAAATTTTTCATATTTATTCGATTTGACTTCTGAAAAGCTTTTACGAGATCCGGTTAAACTCTTAGATTTTATCTCTCGTCTTCCAGAAGAACATAAATTACAAGCGATTTTTGCTTTAATTGTTGATGATGGCTCCTGCAATAGGTGGATCATAACTGTATTTGAAGATAAAAATAAAGAAGTTTTTGATAAAGTAAAGGAGTTATGGGATTCTCTGTTTCCAAATACTTCAAGTGTTTATATTTACACCACTAGAAAAGGAACTAAAGTTTATCATTTGAATGCTAATAGGGAGGGAATTATATTGTTACAACAAAAAATTTTCGAATCTGTTGAAAAATATGGTTCTTTGGCAAACTTGTGGTGGAAACAAAAAGATTTAGATTTGAGGTATTCTAAAGCTGTTAATAAAAGAGCAAAAGAACTTAATTATACAAAAGAGTTTAGTGAAGAGAATAAACAGAAGATTTTGGGTCATTTTAGAAAAAATAAATATATAACTACCCAAGCTACTGTAAAACTCCTTAATTTAAGTATAGATAGAGTGCGTTTAATTTTAAACAAACTAATCAATGAAAGAAAGATTTTCTTAATAGACGCTGGAAATAAATCTCGTTATTCTCTTGAGTATGAAGATATTAGTATAGAAAATAGAGGGAAAATCATTATTGAATATTTAAAAACGGATAAAAAAATTTACAATATTGATGCTATGAAAATATTGAATTTAGGTAAAGAAAGATGTAATGTAATTTTAAGGTGTCTGACTGATAAAGGAATTCTAAAACAAATAAGAGATGGGTGGGAAACTTACTATGTTTTGCAAGACTAGGAAATCCTAGCCCATTGTTTTATGGGTTTGTAAAGGCTTGCGCTAAACAATAGAAGTGAGGCAAAGTTTTATAAAAACACCATTTTTCTCTATAAGTTGTTATGGAAGATAATAAAGAAAACAGTGAGCATAGTATAGCACAAGATGCATCAAAAAGTACAGAAAACAAGACAGCTACAATAGAAAATGAATCAATAAAAACTAGTACAATTGAAAATAAAAAAAATCAAGATATAAACATTAAAAATAAAATAAACGTTCCTAAAATAAAATTCAATTTTTCTTCCATTAAAAATGTTTATGAAAACCAGTATAAGAAATTGCTAATTATCCCCTTTCTTATTCTTTTTCTTGCATTTGTTCAGATTGGATACCAGCTGGCAGCAACAGGAGATTTTATACACAGGGATGTAAGTTTGAAAGGCGGGGTTACAGTCACAATACCGACAGAGCAGGAAATAGACATTCTGACACTTGAAAATGCAGTATCCTTGGAGTTTCCAAACAACGATGTAGCTGTAAAGTCAATAAGCCAGTTTGGAAGCCAAAGTGGGATTATAGTTGAAGCGGGTATAAGCCAAGAAGAAGCAAATAATCTTGTAGATGCCATTAAAAAAAATATTGGAAAAGAGCTGAATGAAAATGAATATTCAGTTGAAATTGTAGGCTCTTCATTGGGAGCATCCTTCTTTAAAGAAACTATAAGTGCGCTTGGCATTGCATTTGTTTTCATGGCTATCGTGGTTTTTCTCTACTTCAGGACATTTGTTCCATCAGCAGCAGTCATACTTGCAGCATTTTCAAATATGGCCGTAACTCTGGCAGTAGTAAATATTTTAGGGGTAAAGATAAGCGCAGCCGGAATAGCAGCAGTCCTAATGCTGATAGGGTATTCTGTTGATACGGATATTTTGCTTTCTACAAGAGTCCTTAAGCGAAAAGAGGGCACTGAAATGGAAAGGGTATATGGAGCAATAAGAACTGGAATTATGATGACCTCAACCACATTGGCTGCAGTAACAATAGGGCTGATATTTACACAGTCTGAGGTTATAAGGCAGATAATGATAATACTGTTTATTGGACTGCTTACTGATTTGATAAATACATGGATACAGAATGTAGGCATATTAAGGCTTTATCTGGAAAAAAAGGCAAAAAGGGCTGCACAATGAAGAATAAAAAATATTCCGTATTTTTTGTACAATGAAAAAATTAAAAATTTTTTCAAGCATATAAAATATTTCATGTTTTATATACAATGAATTACAAGCTAAAAAAAATATTTACAAATGTAAGGGTAATAATTTTGTTAGTATTCTTAGTTTTAGCTATTGTGGCAATCAACCCAAAGCCATGGATAAAGGGTGTTGTAATAAACAATGTTGAAACAAACAGCTCGGCTGCAGAAGCTGGGATACAAAAGCCAGCGCCAAGCGTAAAGCCTGTTAACAGGGAAAGGCTGCTTGCAATAGACAACAAGGCAATAGAGAATATTGAAGAGTATTATAATTATGTAAACGCGCTTGAGCTAAACCAGTCAGTTCAGATTAAAACTACAAAACAGCTTTACAGATTAAGGGCAAAAGAAAATGGCATAGGGCTTAGAGTTTCAGATGCACAAAAAACAAACATCAAGAAAGGACTTGACCTGCAGGGCGGCACAAGAGTACTATTGCAGCCTGAAAAAAAACTATCAAAAGAGGATTTGCAATCCTTAATGGACACGATGCAGGAAAGGCTCAATGTTTATGGATTAAGCGATTTAATAATAAGGGAATCAAATGACCTTACAGGGAACCAGTACATATTAGTTGAAATAGCTGGAGCGACTGAGGAAGATATAAGGAATTTGCTTGAAAAAGAGGGCAAGTTTGAGGCAAAAATAGCCAACCAAACAGTATTTGTTGGAGGAAAAGATATAGTATTTGTATGCAGAAGCGCGAATTGCGCTGGCTTAGATCCTAATTACGGCTGTTCTGCTTCAGGAGGCCAGAATATATGCAGGTTCAGGTTTTCAATATCAATAACTCCAGAAGCTGCAAAAAAACAGGCAAATGTGACAAGCAATTTAGAGATTATAGGTGATAAGGCAAGCTCAAGCGAATTGTACTTATCAGAGCCTTTGGAGCTTTACCTTGATGATGTAAAAGTAGATGAGTTAAGCATAGGCGCAGAATTAAAAGGCAGCACAACAACAGACATACAAATTTCCGGAAGCGGTGTTGGCCTTAGCGAGCAGGAAGCAGTTCTTAACACTTTCAATAACATGAAGAGGCTGCAGACAGTCCTTATTACCGGCTCGCTTCCAATTAAATTAAATATTGTTAAGATAGACAATATAAGCCCGCTGCTTGGAAAAGAATTTTTAAGCAATGCATTGCTTCTTGGGGCTTTGGCTTTGGTTTCTATAGTTGCAGTTATCTTTGCAAGGTACAGGAAACTAGCTATAGCAATACCGATGATATTCATCTCATTATCAGAAGTTATATTATTGCTTGCGATTGCTGCTTTGATTGGCTGGAATATGGATTTGGCCGCTGTAGCGGGGATAATAATTGCAATAGGGACTGGAGTAAATGATCAGATAGTTATAACTGATGAAACATTAAGAGGGGAAAGAATTGTTTATGACTGGAAGCAAAGGATAAAAAACGCATTTTTTATAATAATGGCTGCTTACTTTACCATTGTTGTTGCTATGGTGCCATTGCTTTTTGCAGGCGCGGGCTTGCTGAAAGGGTTTGCAATAACAACTATAATAGGCGCTTCAATTGGAGTATTTATTACAAGGCCTGTGTTTGTCAGGGTAATTGAAATTTTATTGAGGGAATGAATATTACAATGAAGTTCACAAACACTTTAATAATAAAAAGGTAACAATAAATGTATCTTTCCCAACAATAATATTTACGCATTAAATAATAAAAAATAATAATTCGACGTTTTTGCTTTGTATAAGGGGTAGATTGCAAAAACGCAGCTTAATATGGTTGTGAAAGAAAAGACAGATGACGAAAATTTCCTTTGCACAGCAAGATGGAAAATTTTCATATTATTAATTATTTTTCATTGTCCAAAGAATTTAAAGGGATCATAAAGAAAACCGACGCAAATAAGTGTGCGCACAAGATAAAGCTTAATAATTATTGAACAAAACCAATATAAAAATCCTAATAAAAAAATGCCGACAAAATTATGGGCAATGGGAATCGTTTTTGCATCCACTTTGCTTACTTCTACCGCTCAGTTATTCTGGAAATTTGGAGCTAATAAGCTGGAATTCAACATATTAAGCGCTATTACAAGCATAGAGCTGATTACAGGGATGGTATTGTATGCTGTTGCAGGAATATTATTGATTCTAAGCTTCAGAGGCGGAGAAGTATCTGTTTTGTATCCGATATTTGCAACAAGCTACATATGGGTAAGCGTTTTATCGATTTATTTCTTAGGGGAGATAATGAACCTATATAAATGGGCAGGCATAGCAGCGATAGTTATAGGCATAGTGTTAATAAGCCTTGGAAGCAAAAAAACAACAGCTGATGGGGTAGTGGTTATATAATGGCAACTGAATTATGGGCAATAGGGCTTGTGATTACTGCAACATTAGTTGGAGCTTTTGGACCGATACTGTTAAAGAAGGCTTCTGCAAAAAAATTGTCAAAGATAAGCTCATTGATGAAAAACTACCATTTGTTTGGCGGGGTTTCATTATATGCTGTAGGAACGATGCTTTTCATTCCTGCATTGAAAGGCGGTGATTTGTCTATTTTGTATCCTTTTGTTGCATTGACTTATGTCTGGGTCAGCTTACTGTCTGTAAAGTTTTTAGGGGAAAAAATGAATTTGATTAAATGGCTGGGTATAGTTTCGATTATAATAGGAGTTAGTTTTATTGGGATTGGGAGCTAATTAAAATTTCGCAGCTTCTTCTAAGTACCGCTTGACTTCTTCATCTTCTAGCTGCTCAAATTGCTGATAGAAAGAGCCTACTGCGGAAAAAAATATAGGAACATTGAGGCATACAACTTCGTCAGCAAGTAATTTGACTTTTTCATAACTATCTTGGGCAGCGACAGGCACTGCAACAATAACTTTCTTTGAATTTTTACTTTTTACGTACTTAATTGCTGCAAGCATTGTGTATCCGGTGGCTAACCCGTCATCAACAATAATTACTATTTTATTTTCCAATTGAGGCAGTTTTCCTTTTGTATATTTTTTATACCTCGTTATAATTTCCGCGTTGAGTTGTTTAATAGCTTTTTTGGCATAGCCTTCCTTATCCTTATAGTCTTCATCAGTAATATAATTATCTGGGCTTACAGCCCCTATTGCAAGCTCTGGATTAAAGGGATGACCTATTTTCTTGGTTACTACTATGCTCAATTGAACGTGCAATGATTTTGCTACAGCAAAAGCAACTTCTACACCGCCTCTTGGAATGCCAAGTATAACAACATCTCTTTTATTTTTGTATGCAAAAAGTTTTTTAGCCAATTGATTTCCAGCTTGAATGCGATTTTTGAAGAGCATTTTAACTCGGAGTGTCTAAAAAATCGCTTCGCGGGTTAGCATCGGCTCGCACTTTATTTTTTTAGCAAAGGCTGACATCTCCGTAGGAGCCATCCCTCTGTCAGCTCGATATTTTTGTATCAGGTGCTCGCAAAATTGATGCTAACCTTCATTTTTTAGACACGCCCTATTTTATCTAATGATTTAGATCCTTTAATTCCTTCCTTATGTGGCTTTCAACTCTTCCAGACATATTTATTCCATTCTCTTTGCAGTAATTCCTAAACCTGTTGAAAAGATCCTCATCTAAAGTAAAAGCTGCCCTTGCCTTATATGTCCTTTTCCTGAATTTTCCAGTCCTGTCCAGCTCTTCAAATACAGTTACAACATCCTGGTTTTTTGCTATTACTTCTTTCGCTTTTTCAAGGAATGATTGCATTTTTTATCAGCCTCGTTAATTTGTTTATGTCGTTTGTATTTTTCTTTGAGACGCTAGAATGCCTATTTCATGGTCTATTCCGATTAAGTCCTTTCTTGTTCATCCTTCAATAACCTCAGTTATTTTCTTTTGCTTCTTTTTTTCAAGAAATTCATTAATCCTCTTTTCTGCAATTTTAACATAATTTTTATTAATATCATAACCAACAAATCTGCGATTACTTATTAAAGTCGCAATAGCGGTAGTTCCGCTTCCCATGAACGGGTCGAGTACAATATCATTCTTAAAAGTATAAAGCTTGATACATCTTACTGGAAGCTCAACAGGAAAAGGCGCAGGATGTCCTACTCTTTTAGCTGATTCTGCTCCAAAAGTCCATACACTCTTGGTTAATTCTAAAAATTCGTCTCTTGTCACTGTAGCAGGTTGATCGTCATGGTTAGCCCTTGCAAAAGCTTCCTTTGAAAATACTAAAATATACTCATGAATATCCCTTAAAACAGGATTTTTTGGAGATAACCAGCTTCCCCATGCAGTAGACGGGCTTGCAGTTGATGCTTTATTCCAAATTATCTCCCCCCTCATCAAAAAACCAAGTTCTTGCATATCTTCTATAATAAATGAATGTAATGGAATGTATGGTTTTCTTCCTAAATTAGCTACATTAATACAGGCTCTTCCGCCAGGTACAATGACACGATAAACCTCTTTCCAGACTCTTTTAAGAAATTCCCTATACTCATTTAAAGATAAATTCTCATCATATTCTTTGCCTACATTATATGGAGGCGAAGTAACCATTAAATGAATACTGTTATCTGGTAATTCTTCCATATTATCGCTTGATTTACAAAATATCTTATTCATACTTTTTTTATTTATCTTGTTCTCAATAAATGCGATGTTCTCCTTTTCAGTAGGTAATCCTTCATAAAGGCGGCTATCATAAAATTTTGAGGAGTCATGGTTTATTCTGCCAGGAGAACCAAATTTACTCGTTTCTGTCCCTTTTCTTTTACTCGCCATTTGCTTCCCTCATCAAATTTAAGAATTTCTCAGCTTTTTTCTCATAGGAATCTTCCTTATTGGAAATTTCTATGAATTTGCCTAGCTCATTCTTTGGTCTCATACCTGCAAAGAACATCATATCTTCTTTAAGCAATCCTAAAAGCCCAGCTCTAAATTCAGAATACGAGTCAAATCTTAAAAATCCTTTATTCTTTGTTACTTTTACATTCTCTCCATTGCTATCTAATGGTGCAGGATTTAATGACCAAAAGCCTTGAATAATGCCATAATTCTTTAAATTATCGACTTTTGAATGGTAGCTTTTACTAATAGGAGTGTTTCCTAAGATTATTATTGGGATTTTTGCAGATTCTAATGTTGAAATCCTAACGCTGATGCTTTTCCCAATAGCTTTAAGCATCGTATCGGATCTTAATAATCCAGGATTTCCTTGATGAGTTCTGTAATCACCCAAACATTTCAATGAAAACTTAGAATTGTCCTTTATAAGTTCCCAATTCCATACAATAGACATTTTGACTTCAAAAATTGTAAGTATATTTGAAGATTTTTGAATAATGGAGTCTGTTTTGCAGATAGCAACATCAGCAGGAGAATCCTTGGTAAGTTCTAATTCTTCACAAACAACATTTCTAACTGCATGAGCATTCAATTCTTTAGCAATATCTTTCAGAATTTCTTGCGACCATTTTTCTGTATATGCACCGATAAAAGCATTTCTGCTTTGTAACGTTGTTTTTGTGCCTTTATAGATTTTAGGCCAATAAGCATAATATTTTTTATCTTTAGTTGTATAAAATAGCTGTTCTGGTGATGCTACAGCTAATGATTTAGTAAAAAAGTCAATTTCTTGATCTTTTGCCCACAGCTTTTTATCCACCATTTTTCTCAATTCTAAGATATAGGAAGTATTATTTATGTATATTTATAAACTTTTTTAACAAAATACGGCAACAATCACCTTTTTAATGATAGACGCAACAACTTTGAATTTTTCCTTAGGGACATTGCATTAAAATTCAACCCTAACTGAGAGTTTAACAGCGCGCATACATAACAAAAAGAAATGAAAGAAATCTTAAAAATCCAATAAATTCAAAGAAATCTTAACAACAATCCCCCATACTTCACAAACAAGGGAACGAAAACAACGCTTGTTATTGCCATCAACTTTAATAAAATGTTTAAGCTTGGGCCTGCTGTGTCTTTCATAGGATCTCCGACAGTATCTCCTACAACAGCTGCTTTGTGAGGCTCAGAGCCTTTGCCGCCATGCTGTCCTGATTCAATGTATTTCTTTGCATTGTCCCATGCTCCCCCTGCATTTGCCTTGGAGATGGCAAGTATAACTCCAGATGCTAAGGTTCCTGCAAGAACTCCTGCAAGGGTTTCAACTCCAAACAATAAGCCAACTATAATAGGCGTTAAGACAACTAATAAACCAGGCGCTATCATTTCCTTCAATGCTGCTGCAGTTGAAATATCTACACATTTTCTATAATCAGCCTTGGCTTTCCCTTCCATCAACCCTTTAATGTTTTTGAATTGGTCTCTTACTTCAATTATCATTGACTCTGCAGCTCTTCCGACTGCTCTCATAGTCATTGCAGAAAATAAGAATGGAAGCATTCCCCCGATAAATAATCCTGCTATTACCTTGTTGTCCAATAAGTTTACAAAGCTGATTCCAGACGCTGCAATGAATGCGCTGAATAAAGCTAGAGCTGTTAATGCCGCGCTTCCTATTGCAAAGCCTTTTCCTATTGCAGCAGTTGTATTTCCTGCTGCATCCAAAATATCTGTTTTTTCCCTTACACTTTTTGGCAAGCCCGACATTTCCGCAATTCCCCCGGCATTATCTGCAACAGGGCCGTAGCCGTCAATTGACAAGGCAATTACTAATGTGGAAAGCATGCCTAAAGCGGATATAGCAATTCCATAAAGCCCTGCAAACTGGAAAGAAACAAAAGAGGTTATTGCTATTAAAACAAGAGGTATTGCAGCGCTTTCATAGCCCAAAGCAATACCATTAATTATGTTTGTTGCTGCCCCGGTTAATGAGGAATTTGCAAGATTCCTTACTGGCTTGTAAGCATGCGATGTAAAATATTCAGTTATTAAGCCTATAAGGAGCCCGGAAATCAGGCCAATAGCCAGCGCAATATAGACGCCAAATGATGTATAAGTTACGCTATTAAGGACAAAAGTTTTTGGCAGCCACATAGCGGTTAAGAAATACATGGCAACAAGCACAAGCACAGAAGAAATAATAAGGCCTTTCTTTAATGCTAATTCAACGCTGCCTTTATTGCTGATTTTTATGAATTTGAACGTGGCAATAGCAGCTAAAATTCCTATTGCTGAAATTGCCAATGGGTAAAGCAATGCCGATTCCGAGGCTTTTGCAAATGCAAGTGCTCCTATTAGCATAGCTGCGCAGGTTGCTTCAGCCGCGCTTCCAAAAAGGTCAGCGCCCATTCCAGCAACATCCCCTACATTATCGCCTACATTATCGGCTATTACGGCAGGGTTTCTTGGGTCATCTTCTGGAATGCCTGCTTCAACTTTACCGACTAAATCTGCTCCTATATCAGCAGCTTTTGTGTAAATCCCCCCTCCAACTCTCGCAAATAAGGCAATTGAGCTTCCTCCCAATGCAAAGCCTGTAAGTATTTCTACTATGGTCTCTACTGGAAAGCCCATAAATTTGAAAAGTATGTAGGATAAAGATATGCCAAGAACTGCAAGGCCTACTAAAGCAAAGCCCAATACTGAGCCGGATTTAAAGGCTATATCAAATGCTTTGCTAAGGCTTTTTTGGGCTGCATTTGCCGTCTTTACATTTGCTTTTGTAGCTATTTTCATTCCAATAAATCCTGCTAAGATTGAAATGGAAGAGCCGAATACGAATGCTAAAGCTGTCCAAGGCGCTTCATTTATCTCTTTAGTTTTTGGATGATCTAAAAACATGAAGATAGTTATAGCCATAACAACTATGAACACCGCCATTGCCTTGTATTCTCTTGTAAGGAAAGCCATCGCGCCTTCATGTATTGCATCCCCTATCTCTTTCATTTTTTCATTGCCAGAATCAGCTTTCTTAATTTGAGAAGCTATGAATTTTGCTACAACAACTGACAATAACCCTACAGCCACAATAAAAATCGCAAATTGCATATTAGCTCAACCCCTATAATAATAGCTTTATAATAACTTTAATTTGCTAAAGAAATTTAAAGGGAATATTTAAAGGTAATGGTTGTTAAACTCAATTAGTGTGGGTTTGTATCCACGACCACCCGCTCCTTAGTAAACAACCCTCAATCAGAGATTGAGGGCATTTTGGAATTAGGCGGCATAGCTTAGCAAAGTCTGCTGTCCGTTTCTCTCCCCATACTTCTGCTTCTTTATGTACTTGACGGTATTCTCAAAATTTCTAGGGCTTCCAATGTAATAACTTGGATTCCATAAGCCGCT
>JACPJP010000008.1 GCA_016187495.1 Candidatus Woesearchaeota archaeon | reverse complement strand
TTTTACGCCAATCCCCTCAAGAAAAATCCTATTCCATAGGATATAACTGCAGCTGCTCCACCCACTAATAATGTTTCTAAGCCACTGATAAACCAGTTTTTCTTTGTTACGAAGACTTTCGCAGAGCCGATAAAGAAAAAAGCGATAAATGTCATTATAAATGAAAGTGGATAAACTATTTGCTTTATTGCTTCAGAAAAAAATGATAAAAAGTATGGCATTAAAGGTATTGAACCAACTAATAAAAATGAAATAAACGTGACAGCGCCTTTTTTGAGCGGAGATATTTGATCTTCTATAAGCCTAAGCTCGCTTTTCATCATCGTGTCTACCCATACATCCTTATTTGATGTGATTATGCTCACTGCCCTCTCAAGGTCATTTCCCTTGAAGCCCTTTTGCCTGTAAATCTGCCTTATTTCTTCTACCTCTCCCTCAGGATAATGCTCAATTTCCCATTCTTCTCTTTTTCTTTCTCTTTGTATAAATTCAATATTTGATTTTGAGCTTAAGTAATTGCCAATTGCCATTGAAAATCCATCTGCAAATATATTAGCCAAGCCGAGAATTATTACAATGTTAGCAGATAGAGCTGCTCCTGCCACTCCTGAAACTACTGCAAAGGTTGTAACAGAGCCGTCTATTGCGCCATAGACAAAATCACCAATATACGACCCAGTAGCTTCATGGCGCTCTGCAGCTCCTTTTATAGCCTCGGCTGTATGCGCTTTTTTTGTCGCTTCTATGTCTTTGGATTCATAAGCTGCTCTTGCTTTTTGCACTCTTGTCTTCTTGGCCATAAATAACTATGTTCAATGAATTGTATAAAAATGTATTGATTTAGAACATTATTTCAGAAGTCGTCTAAAGTCTTATGGGTTTTTAGAAAATTATTAGCCTTTTCCAGTATTTCTTTAGCATTTTCAAATGTTAATTTGCCAAGTGCTTTTTCATAAGGCAGCCATGCATAGCCAATATGCTCAAAAGAGAGTTTTACCTGATCTTCATCGGTTTTTGCAAGGTAAAACATAACTGTCTTGGTTATTAACTCACCTTCAAACTTGTAGTAATAATGGATTTTTTCCTTAAAATCTTTCACAATTTCAACATCTTTTATTCCAGTTTCTTCTTGTATTTCCCTTTTTACGGTTTGCTCATCTGTTTCATTTTTTTCTATATGGCCTTTAGGGAAATCCCAGTGCTTTGCCTCATAATGAAGCAATAAATATCTAATTTCTTTTTCCTTCCTAAAGACAATTGCTCCTGCTGATTTTTCGCGTTTCATTGAATTTTGTCAACCTTTACAAATTTTATATACTTTTATATCCCAAAACCGAAACATTTAAATATATGCTATACAATGAATATATTCAAAAGGTGGTTTTAGAGTATAGGAAAATTTATATAGTAGGTATGCCTAAACCTCTTGCTAGGTCCTAGTGAACGGAATGAAGTTCTGGACCTATTATAGAGACAAAAAAGAGAAGAGTTAAACATTCCTGTCTAATTTCCTTAATGTGGGGTGGAAAGGTTTTGGAAGCTTAGACATAAGAGACTGGAATGCAATTTCATGCTAAAATTATCCCACCATAGGCTCGTAGGGGTTTTTATCACCTCTTTTCCCTTATGAACGCTGGGTGGGATTTTTATAATTAAGATGAAAGTCACAAACACCAAGATTTACGACACTGTAAAGGAAGTCGTTGGGGAAGACAGCTTAAAGGTAGTTGAATTCTTAAGAGATAAGAAGAATATTTCTGACTTCAAAATTGCGGAAAAAGTCAAAGCCGATATTCATGAGATTAGAAACATTCTTTATAGGCTGTATAACCATAACCTAGTTACTTATTACAGGAAAAAAGACAGGCAGAAAGGATGGTACATAAGCTACTGGACTTTCAACAAAAAAAGGATTAAGGATATTATGAAGAACCTACATTATTCCAAGATGGAGAAGTTTGCCGAAAGGCTTAAGCATGAGGAAGCCAATAAAGGAAATATGTACCTTTGTCCAAGCGCCTGTGTAAGGGTTAACTTTGAGAAAGCGACTGATTTTGGGTTCAAATGCCCTGAATGCGGGAGCATATTAAATTTACAGGATAATTCCAAAACCATTGAGTTCTTGCAAGGGCAGATAAAAGAGCTGTATAGGACCAATGGATTCAGCAAGATGGGCAATGGGTTCAAGATGGGAAATGGTCTTGGCAATGGTCACTCTATGGTTTTGAATGGCAATGGGCATTCAATCGGGAATGGACATAAGGTAGTTAAGAAGTCTAAGTAGGGCAACACTCATTTCACAATTTCTTTATTTTAGCAACGAAGAAGCCTTCCGTATCATTATCTTGGGGCCATATTCTTAGGCATTTTTTGATTTCATGATTATGATTATACTTATTGTTTTCAAACTCTAAAACTGGTTCGCTTCTTTTAATCTCATTCAAATCTATTTTCTCTGCTCTAGCATTTTCATATTTATTAAGTAAAAAATCAATTACTGCTTCATTTTCTTCCGGTTCGCAGGAGCATGTTGAATAAACCAAGGTTCCTTCCTTCTTTAGATTATTAAATGCTATATCGATAAGTGATTTTTGCGTATGCGCAAGCCTTTGAACCATCAACGGATTCCAGATTCTTAATGTTTTCAATGATTTTCTTATTGTTCCGGTTCCTGAGCAAGGCGCATCAAGGAGTATTTTGTCGAATTCAAAGCCACTAAACCTTTGCCCATACATCATTGTTATAATGCAGTTTGTGATGCCGCATCTTTGCACATTCAAGCTCAATGGCTTCATTCTTTCTGAATTGATGTCGTTTGCCACTAAAATTCCCTTATTGCCCATCAAAGCTGAAATTTGCGTAGTTTTGCTTCCAGGTGAAGCTGCCATATCCAAAACAATATCAGTTCCTTTCGGCTCCAAAACTATCGGTGGAATCATGGAAGCTGCTTCTTGGGTATAAAAAAAGCCCAAAGAATGCTCAATTAAGTTGCCTATGTCCCTTCTTTCCTTTTTTATGTGCTCAATATAAAATCCTTCCCTGCACCAAGGTATTTGCTCAAGAGCCCAGTTTTTTTCAAGGCGTTTTTTTAGTTCATTTATTGATATTTTTAATGTATTAACCCTAATTGATCTTTTTAGAAATGATAGGGAATATTTTTTAAATTGTTCGAAATCTGTTAATTTAGAATACCTTTCTACAAATTTGTCTTTGAATTCTAACTCCTCTGCATTTGGGATTTGTTCCGTCATATTGGAAAGCTAAGCTGTCTATAATTTAAACCTTTTCAAAAAACAACAGATTATTAAACGCTGAAAATAACCTTTATGATATGGAGTTTGTAAATAAAAACACCATAAAACTTGATAAGGAAATCAATGAGCTGGACAAATTTGTGATTAGGTTCATTAAAATACTTGAAAAGCATGTTAATTATGTTGTTGTCAGCGGTTATGTTGCAATATTGCTTGGAAGGGACAGGGCTACTGAGGATATAGACATTATCACACCAAAAACTGACAAAAATGGATTAAAATTATTGTATGATGATCTTACTAAAAATGGGTATTGGTGTTTAAATTCTTCCGATTTAGATGATATTTATGAGATATTAAGGTCCAAACATAGCATAAGGTTTGCTATTGAGCCTAACATTTCGCCAAATGTTGAAATAAAGTTTTCAAAAGATTTTTATGATGATATTGCATTAAAAAATCCAATTACGGTTAAAATTGGCAATAACGGAATAAAGACATCTTTTTTAGAGCTACAGATTGCATATAAAGAGGAAGTTTTGAAAAACAACAAAGATTTAGAAGATGCGAGGCATATAAGATTGGTGGCTAAAGGGCATTTAAACAAAAGTTTAATAAACGAGTACAAAAAAGAATTAAGGAAAAAACCATGAAAAAAAAATTTAGCTCGGAAGAAATCAGAAAGCTAAACAACGAAGACAGAATGTGGTTTGTAGAGTACTGGGCAGAATATGTTAAAACCCACTCAGACAAGGAATGGAGCAGGCAGCAGAATATCTTAATTAATTCGATTATGAAAAATGCGAAGAATTCTAAATTAACCCCCAAGGAATATTTGAAGATAAAGGGAGAATTATACTAAATTCAACATCTTAGACATATAAGGCCCATCATGTTTGTAGCCTAATTTAGCAAAATATTCCCTTGCCCCAATGCCTGATATAACCACTACTTTATTTTTTCCGCTGCTTTTTACAATTTCCTCTGCATTTTTCATCAATTTTTTACCAATGCCGCGGTGCTGGAAGCTTTCCTCTGATTTTTTTCCTATTGAAACAGCTAATGAATAGACATGCAGCTCGCGAATTAAGGCAGAGTCTTTCGTTATTTCTTCTCTTAGTGATTGTGATGGAAATCTTAGCCTACAATATCCAAATAAAACATCATTCTTTCCATCTTCAGCTGCTATGAAAAATTCTTTTCCATGCGATGCTTCATATTCAATTACTTTAATTCTTAAATTTTTTAAATTTATATTGTCGCTCCTTAATTTATTGAACCCTGCTTCTCTTGCCCTTATATCTCTTGGCTTTATTCCCTTTTCATTGCATAATTTTTCAACATACTGCCTTAAATTGGTCCTGTCAACGCCAGAGGCTGTCGCATAAGTTGGGATATCTCTTTGAACACGCATAATCCTGCACCATTCCGGGACATAAGAAAACATTTCCGCGATTAACTCGGCAGCCTCCTTTGTTGTCATGGGGCTAAATTTCCCAGCCTTCCAGTCATCATAAAGCTTTGTTCCTGGCATTACCATACATGGGTATATCTTCAGCATATCCGGCCTGTAATCTGGGTTTGCAAATAATTCCCTTAATCCTTTTTTGTCCATCTCTTTCGTTGTAAATGGAAGTCCAGGCATATAGTGCGCATTTATTTTAAAGCCCAAATCCTTAAGAATTCTTATCGAGTCTATGTTATCTTGAACCGTATTACCCCTGTTGGTTTTTTCCAAAACCCCATCATAAACACTCTGAATGCCTAGCTCTATTCTCGTGCATCCAAGCCTTAACATCTGATTGCCATGCGCTAATTTACCATAATCGCTTTTTGTCTCTATCGTAAGTCCAATGCACCTTATTTTAGCAGTCTCGTTTTCTTTTTGTATTTGCTCTAGAGAACTATTACGGTCATTCCGTTCATTGACTTTTGCCAAAACTCGTTTCATAGCTGCAATATTTGGATTTGAATTGTTTTCATTAGAATTATTACTTTTTAATTTATCATTTTTAAAATTATTAGTTATTTTTTTATTATTACTTAAATTATTATTAATTAGACTATTATTAAATATCGTATTAATTTTATTATTGGAATAACTTTTTATTGTAACTAAATTATTGTAATCATTATTTTCATTGCTGTTTTTTGTTTCATTGTAATTTTTTTCATTGAAGTTTCCCCATTGTGCAATTAATTCATTTTTTAGGCCATTATTATTTTTATTATTAAAAAACAAATGGTTTATGGACCATAATATTTTTTCATCATTCAAATCCAAATTCTTGATAAAAAGTAATTTTCCTTGAATACTCCTAGTTCTTTGTTCATTGTCTATATCTGCAGGCAGCTCAAAAAATTTGTTAAATTTGCCTAGATCCATTCCGTTTTCATTGTAAAACAACATGGAAAAATCATTCATTGCCTTGAGCAGGTATTTAACAAAGTAATCCTGATAGTGTTTAGGGTAAAAAGGAAATGTACCGCCTTGCAATATAACCTCGCATTTCTCTGGCACAGAATTCATTGCAACATAATGCTCCAGCCTGTTGAAGACTCCAAGATATGGGTCATAAAGGTTTCTTATAGCTCTTCTCGTGCTTGGCTCTTTCCCAGTATAGCTTTGAGGGACATCGCCAAAAACGCTTCCTGGGCCTCCGGGGCAGTAGGTGCATGGCCCT
Organism: Candidatus Woesearchaeota archaeon; assembly: GCA_016187495.1. Taxonomy (GTDB): domain Archaea; phylum Nanobdellota; class Nanobdellia; order Woesearchaeales; family GW2011-AR4; genus JACPJP01. The sequence continues at coordinate 27,751 of JACPJP010000008.1, read as the reverse complement.
ATGCCTTTGATTGTATGAGGGCATGGGTAAGGGTCTGCCATTAAAGCTATCGGAGCAACGCCGGAAATTGTCCTTACAGGCTTCATTGACAGTATTTTTTTAAACTGCTTCCTATCTTCATCTGAAGCCAAAGAAGCAATTGTGGCATTTTTTGGTATCTTGCTATAGTTTAATCTGCTAAGAACTTGCAGCTTTATATGGTTGAATTTTCTTAAGTCCTGGACATTATTTTTCTTAGCTTCTTCTAAAATCTCGCGGCAGATTTGCTTTAATTCCATAGCAAGCCAGAATGAAGATTTGTTTATAAATCTTAATGAACGGGCATGTCGAAAAAATGAAAGTTCACATCAAGTCCAACATGGCATGAAGTATTTTATCACTTTTTACATTTACGAAACAAAGTCCAGTAAAGCACACAAAACACTTTAATAATAAAAAAGCAATAAAAAATCTATCTTTCCCAAAGATAATATTTATTCAATAAAAAGAAAAAATAATAGGGGTTTTTGCTGACTGGACACAATAATGCAAAAAACAATCTAATGTTGGTTGTGCACAATCAACATATCTGGAAATTTTTCAATAAATAAGACATTAAGAAAAATTTCCACATTGTTAATTTTAATTTTTTAATGGTTTGCGATAGAAAACCCAGAAAAAACAAAGTTTTTTCATTGAATAAGGAAATATGATTAAATAGACAAATGAAAGCACGAATAGTTGTGAGCATCGTAAGATTAATTTTAATGGACGATTAGTTAATGGACAATCAAACAATGAAAATGTCATCCTAATTTCCATGCAATTAATCCGAGAAGCTATTTTAGACACTCCATGAATAAATTAGTACTCAAGCTGCTCGTTTCTGGATTTTAAGTGTTTTGAAATCTCTATTATTACCGCTCCGATGCTGGACAAGGCAACTATTGCAATAAATTCCATGAATGTTATGGGCACCATATCAAGATAAGAGCCGAATGAGGGGATAAATATTGAAGTAATTATTAATGCAAATGAGCTTAATACGGCTAAAATCAGCCATTTATTTTTAAAAAGCCCAACTTTTATTGCAGGATAAATTGTAGAGCGGCAGGCAAAAGCTTGGTAGAGCTCGAACATTGCTACCGTAAGGAAAGTAGCTGTCTGGGCCTGAATCAAATTCCCTTTAATAAAGTTAAAATAGTAAAAAACGGACAATGCAGCTATTATCAATGCAGATGGGTAATATATTATGAATGGCTGCAAGTCCTTGTATATTGGATCTTTTTGATTACGGGGCTTCCTTGACATTGCATTCGGCTCATAAGGATCAGAGCTTAATGCCACTGCCGGAAGGCCGTCTGTCACCAAATTGATTAATAATATCTGTGTAGCGGTTAGGGCAGCAGGCCATCCAAACATTATGCTAAGGAATATTATAAAAACTTCGCCAATGTTTCCAGATATTAAATAGGAAAAATATTTCCTGATGTTGCCATACACACCTCTTCCTTCTTCCACAGCGTTTACAATGGAAGCAAAATTGTCGTCGAGCAGTATCGTATCAGAAGCCTCTTTTGCAACATCAGTGCCAGTAATGCCCATTGCTATGCCTATGTCTGCTTTTTTAAGTGCAGGAGCATCGTTTACTCCGTCTCCAGTCATAGCAACAACATGGCCTTTTTTCTTCAGGGCATTGACAATTTTGATCTTATGCTCTGGATTGACTCTTGCATAGAGAACAATATCCTCAACTTCTTTGTCAAGCTCTTCCTGGCTCATTTTTTCAAGATGAGAGCCGGTAATTGATATTCCCTCTATGCCTATCTCCTTTGCAATTGCCTTTGCTGTTTCTTCATGGTCTCCAGTTATAACCACAATTTTTATTCCTGCTTTTTTGCATTTCTCAATTGCCTCTTTGACTTCCTCTCTCGGAGGATCAATCATGGCTTGCAGGCCGACAAAGGTAAGGTTCTTCTCTGCCCTTGATTCGTCTGTGACTGCCTTAAATGCAAATCCCAGAACCCTTAATGCATTACCTGCGAAATCGGCATTTGTCTGCAGAATGTTTTTCTTCTCATTTTCTTTCAATTCCCTTACCGCCCCATTTACATAAATTGAATTGCATAATTTAAGAACAACTTCTGGCGCGCCCTTAACATAAGCAACATCTCCATCCATATCATGAATAGTAGTCATTATTTTTCTCTCAGAAGTGAAAGGTATTTCATGCTTTCTTGCATGTTTTTTTCTTAGCTGCCCATAATCTACTCCTGATTTTGCAGCGCTCACCAATAAAGCAGCTTCAGTTGGATCGCCAATAACATTCTCCTTGTCAAATGAGGCATCATTGTTCAAAGCCCCGATTTTCAGCAATAATTTTAATTCGTCAAGATTTACTTTCTTATTATTGGATAAAAATTCCCCTTCTGTATCATAGCCAGAGCCTGTAACGTCTATTATTTTCCCATTGGCATAAATTTTTGTTACAGTCATCTCATTTTTGGTCAACGTTCCTGTCTTGTCCGTGCATATTACCGTGGTTGAGCCTAAAGTTTCTACGGATGGCAATCGCCTGTTTAACGCATTTCTTTTGACCATTCTTTTAATGCCAATGGCTAAACCGACTGTTACAACAACTGGAAGCCCTTCTGGTATCGCTGCAACTGCCAGCGCAATTGCTGTAAGAAAAATTTCCCTGGAGCCTTTAAGAAATTCTAAAAATTGGAATGAAGTCAAATAGCCCAATACTGCAGGATTTTTGAAGAGCTGGGTAAGGAAAACAATTATGCTGATTATTATGACAACTATGCCTAGTTTCTTTCCCAAGGTGTTCAGCTTTTTCTGCAGAGGTGTTAGATCAGGCTTGATTTCCTCTATAAGTGTAGCGATCTTTCCTATTTCTGTCTGCATACCCGTTGCTGTTATAACTGCATGTGCTTTTCCGTTTGTTATGATAGTTCCAGAAAAAGTCATATTTAAGCGGTCTGCCAAAGGTGTCTTCTCAGCAAGAACAGAGATTTCCTTCTTTATAGGGGTTGATTCTCCTGTTAGAGTGGCCTCTTGCGTCTGCAGTTCTGTAACATCGATAAGCCTGCAATCAGCAGGTATTTTATCTCCTGTTTCGAGCTTTACAATATCCCCAGGGACCAATAATTTGGCGTCAATTTCCTTTTCCTTTCCTTCCCTCCTTACTGTAGCTCTTAAGCCCGCTAATTTTTTTAATGCTTCTATAGCCTTTTCTGCACGGTATTCTTGTATAAAACCAATAATGGCATTTACTATCACAATTACCCCGATGACTATTGCGTCTATGGTCTCATTAAGGAAAATTGAAACGGCTAAGGCAAAAATAAGAATATAAATGACAATATTGTTAAATTGGTTTATAAAAATCTTAATTGGGCTTATTTTTTTTAATTGCTGTATCTCATTCAATCCGTATTTTTTCAGCCTTGCTTCTGCTTCTTTTTCTGTAAGGCCGTTTTCGTCAGTTTCTAATTCCTTAAATACATCTTCCAGTTTTTTGTGGTGCATTTTATACACTATACTTTATCCCAAATACCAATTTCAAAAAAGCATATTATTTTTCGGTTAGCTTCAGCTCAATAACTTCCTCATTTTTAAGCAGTTGTTCCATCTCTTCCCTCGTTTTGCCCATTAACTCGCATAATTCATTTATTCGCATTTTACCACCGCCTTTTCACCAACTTTTGTTTTTCAGTTTGGAAAATAATCATCTTCCTCAAGAGAGATTCTCTTAATTTGCTCGAATGCCAGTGCCTCTATGAATTTTGCGTCTTTGAACTTCTCAATCTGTTTTTCTATGAAACTATTCAATTTTTTTTGTTGCATTTTTACCCTCATTTTTTATTTGATTTAGCTTTATTAAGAAATACTCTAAGCAATCTAAACCGCAAAAAGACGCTTTTTTCCTGAAATCGTCAGGGCCAAACACAATGGTGTAGTTGCTTGTGCTGAAAGGATCCATGGTATTGGAGCAGGTTGCGCATACCTTTCCATGCGTTCTTTCATGCTCTTTTATTTTCTCGTGTATTACTTTAGTTATGTCAAGGCTTCCCTTCTCCAACTCCTGCTTTAATTTAACCAGCTCGTAATGCTCCAAAGAGTTAAGAAACTCGTTAATCCTATACATCATTTATACCACCTTTTTTCAATTCTTCAAATTTAATAAACCATTTGTTGGCATCAGCATCATACAAGAAAACTACATTATATTTTTTAGTTAAATCGAGGGCAAAAAGCAGGGGCATAGGAATAGTTGTTTCAAAACTAGAGCCCCTTTTGTACAGCTTCCTTTTGAATTCTGTTGGCATAGTACATACTTATTTTTATTCTTATTTAGTTACTTATATTTAAAGTTTTGGATTTAGGATATTTTTAAATAAGAAAGTATTACTTATATTTATACTTATTTATTCACTTATTTAGTTACTTATTATAACGGAATGTGGCTTTGCCCTTACCACGCACTAAAACAAAAGAATTTACCCCATATAACTAGGCGCTTCTGTCCCTGTTGCAGCCTGCTTTTGGAGCTTTTTTAATTCCTTCTCTGCCTTCTTTACATAAGCGGGCTTTTTTATCTCACCAAACTTCTTCTCGTACCTTGCAATATTATCATTTAACACAGTCGTGAATTTCTTTGCAGAATAAGGGTCCATCAACACAACTTTGTGGCTTATCACTATCGTTTCCTTGTTGTCTGGAGTATATTGCGGATAAACGCCCTTGAAATCAAGAATGAACCTGTCTGGCTGATGAGCTACTGTCTGCTGGTTCGACATCATAGGTGCATTGTCTATGTTCTGTATAGCGGGTATTTGCTTTTGTTCCATAAGTATCACCTTTTTTTATTCCATATAACTAAGTTAGATATTTAAAGGTTTAGTTAATCCCCGCTATCCTAATGGATATTGCAATTATTTCATCAACAAAAGACATCGCAAGTACAAATATTAAAGAGAATTTAATTAGTAATTTCAAGTTCAATAAACTGGACGAGCAATTTGACCGTAATAGTATATTTCAATTAACAATCAACAATAAAAATGGTAATTCAAATGAAATAATAAGGCTCTATACTATTAATTCTGAATTGATTTTTACAGACGACTTGGACAAGAAGATAGACGCTGATGTTTTTATTTTTATTTCTAAACACAGAGCGCAAGAAGATCGCGCATCTTTAACTTGCCATGCAATAGGGAATTTCGGAAATGCTGAATTTGGCGGAAAAGATGGGGTTTTATGCTACTCTAACCCAGAATTATTAAAAAAATTGTTCATTGAATTGGATAATAACGCAAAAGAGCCTTATGAAGCTACTTTGGAAGCCACTCATCACGGCCCTTATATGGAAAAGCCTGTTTGCTTTGTCGAGCTTGGAAGCAATGAAAAATATTGGAAAGATAATAATGGCGGGTTTATTGTTGCCAACTCGCTGGTGAGCGCTTTGGAAAAGTTTGATGGTTTTGCTACAATGAAGAATGACGCATTAAATCAAAAAAACAATAAAACAGATTGCAGTATTAATAGTAATAATAATAAATTAAAAAATGATAAAATAAATGATAATTATAATAATAAAAATTTAATGGAAAGAAATAATGACTATGAGCCCGTCTTTGTTATTGGAGGCAGCCATTACAACCACATTGCAAACAAGGCAATGCTACAAAGCAATTTAGCTGTCGGGCATATCTGCGCAAAATATAACTTAGAGAATTTAGACTTGAACTTAATTAAACAGGTAATTGAAAAGATAATCCCAAAGCCGAAATTCGCTTTGCTGGACTGGAAAGGCTTGGGGAAGGAAAAGAAGAGGATTGTGGGGTTGCTGGAAGATAATAAGATAGAATACAAGAGGAACGATAAGGTTTTTTGAAAGCCCTACACAATTTCCTCTGCCATATTTAAAAACTTTTCTGCCTTCCTCTCCATATTCTCAAAATCATTTTTGCTGAAAAATGCTCCTCTGTATTCTGCTTTCGCTTTATTAGTAATGGCATCTTGTATGATATTCTTATAGTTCGTATACTCAGCTTTAACAAAATTCTTCTTTATCAAATCCTCAAAAAGTCTTCTGGCATCGTCATGACGTTTAGCTGTAATATTCATAAACTTAAAAGTCAAAGCATCATTAGCTTTAATTATCGAATGAATTGCCATAGAAACTGCTACCGCATATTTATCCTTACCTTCTAAGCTTAAGTCTGCTATGTATTTTGCACCTTCTAACCACAACTTAGCTTGTTCAAAATGGCTTTTTTCCATAAATTAGCTCCATGTTGGCTTTAACAGACTTAATAAATTGTCCGCTTTTTTCATTATTTATTTCTTTTATGTCCATAATAACAGCTGAAATTGTTTTGTTTGATTCCGATGACAACTCAGCAGCAATATCAAAGATTTTCTCTTCAGTTATTTTATCGTGCTCGTTTAAAACTATTAATATGTCTATGTCGCTCTCCGGCCTTAAATTTCCTTTTACGATAGAGCCGTATAAAAGGATAGAATAAATCTTTTTTGATTTGATCTTATTGACAAATTTATTTGCAATTTTTTTTGCGGTTATATTCTCTATACCCATTATTTTTTTTAATTCTTTTGATAAAGGAGAGTTAACCAATTCGTATAGGACATCTTTTTTGTTTATCCTTATGCTTTTCAATATGCCAAAATTCGATAAGCCATCTAATGTTCTAAAAACAGTTGCATGGGGCTTTTTCGTTAAATCTTCTAGTGCAGAGCAACTCCATTGCCTATTAGGGTATTCGAATATAGTCAGGACTATACTTTTTCTATTTTCAGAACTCAAAACAAAGGACATTGTATCTGTTCTCATTGTGAACTAATCAGTTCAATAAGTGAACTAATATTTAAACCTTTTCATTATGGTTTAATATAGAAGAAGTGATAAGGTTTTCTAATAATATTTATTACTTTCGGAGTTTATATCGCTAATAGCTCTAAATAATAAAAACCTAATAATAGTCATAAAAACGGCTATTCCAACCATTTTTTATTTGTCCCTAAACTCTTCCATTGCATCAGTTGTGTACACATAGCCAAACTCTTCCTCTAATTCCCTATCCCAAAGTTCTTCCACATTCCTAAATTTCTCAAGGCCTCTTCTGTTCATAAGGACACCTCCTTAGCTTTGTGCACCTCTTTAAATTGGCAGATTCTTATCCACAATATGCAGAGATACCACTATTCTTATATAACTTTCCATTAAAGATTATAAACGATTTAATTTTTATATAAAAACAAAAAGTTTATATAGGTAATATAATCTCTTTAAGTACATACAAAGACTAAGGGGTTTTATACATAACTCATTTAAATTTTGTTTGTTAATTGAATCTATTTAAGGTTTATAAGACAATATAAGGGTGGTTTAAATCAAAAGAAAGGTAATACAGATAGCTAATAGCACGCAGTTGATTTCTTTGCCCAGGAAATGGAGCCAAAAGTATAGCATAAAGAAGGGTGATGAACTGGAAGTTGAGGAGCAAGGAGATAAGATTATAATCCAGATTACTAATTCGCCTAGCAACAAAGAGATAACAGTAGATTTAAGCGACCTTACACCCAGATTAGCGGATAGGTTTATGGCCAGAGCCTATCAAAAGGGTTATGATTCAATTACAGTTAAATATAACAATCCTGAAATAGCAATTGCTGTACAAAATAAAGTCAATGAGCTTTTGGGATTTGAAATAATGGAACAAACAAAAGGCACTTTAATTATTAAAAGCATATCGCAAAAGCTTAATATAGACTTCGATTCAAGCCTAAGAAGGGCTTTCCTCATAGTTATAGACATGGCAGAAACCTGCTTGGAATCTTATAAGCAGGGAGATAAAAAAACTTTAGAAAACCTGTACTATAAAGATTTTGATGTGAATAAGTTTTGTTATTTCTGCTTAAGGTATATCAACAAGGGATTTTATGGCGAATTTGGAACGTATATACTATACTACCTCATAGAAATACTTGAAGACGCTGGAGATGAATACAAATATTTAGCATCACACTTAGCAAAAATCAAGACAAAGAAGAAAAGCTTAATTGATATTCTATTCAAAGTAAATGAATTGACAAAGCTTGGATACGACTTTTTTTACAAGCCTGAGAAAGATAAGGCTGTTAAGAGCATAAATTTGTACAACAATATAAAGGCAGAAATTCAAAAAATGCTTTCTACATCTGACCAAAATGAGGCTGCCGCATTAAACTGCTTAGATGTAATAGCAAGAATAATGTACCATTTTCCCACAATGAGGCTCGACACGCTGAAAGGAATGAGCGGTTAATTATTGTTCTAATAAACAAGGCAGAACATGCATAAGATTAGAAGACCTGATTTTTAGGTCAACCCATATCAAATGCTCGCCCGTAAACCGACCTATTTGGTTTAATTCAAATCTTTCTACCTTTATCCTCTCAAGATAAAGGAGCCGACATAATTAGTTGTTCCCGGAGCATAGCGTTGTCCGCTTAAAGCATACCTTAAGAATTCTGGCTTGGTGCCGTTGACGACTTGAACTGATCTTACAATATTGGTAGATCTTAAAAAAAACAATGCTGAGGTTTCTATTAAATGCTCGCCTCTTCCTTGGGCATCTGTCCTGTCAATTCTGCCATTCAGCACTTCGCTGGCATAAATGTAAGGGAAAAACGGGTTATCTTTTCCATTGGATCTAGCTTGCCATGGCCATCTGCCCCTCTCCCTACGTGGCTGTTTGTAGGGGTCCATATGATAAACTCCATCAGTATCTTTTGCGAATATTACTTTGTATAATCCTTGAGCTTCAGCTATTCTTAGAGTATGCGCATCTGACTCTGTTGGTGGTATTTTCGAATCACTGCTCAAAGATGTAATGAGGATTTTTCTTCTCAGCCATTCGTATGAAAATGGCAATTCTGTTCTTAATCTTCCAGGAGGCACATATTCGCCTGCGCTTCCCAATATTTGTTCTATTGTTGCTGCCTGCCTTTTTAGAACAGCAGCAGGATCGATACTTACACCATAAGCTCCGCTTACTAATCTTTCTGCATCATTTCTTGGCCCACCGCCAGTAGTCAAAATTATGTTATATCCTTCTCCATGCAACTCTTTTACCTTCTCCAAGAGCTTAAAGATAACTTGAGGATTTGTATCATAAAGATCAAAAAGGCTTCCTCCAATCTTAATTAATGATGGCTGGGTTAAAAAAGGAAGTATAACTGCCCTATTCAATTCGCTTGCAGCAGATTGGAGCGCTGCACCATAATCAATACCTTGGCTAGGCGATGGCCTTGTATAAGTAACCACTAAGTATTTTGCTATTTGCCATTTTAAAGGCAAAGCTTGAGGCCTTGATAAAACTTGGTCAGTAGATAATAAAACTATTTCGCTGTCTGGCCTCGATTCCCTCAACTGTTTGATTGCTGTATTAATAGCTGAATAATCAGCTAACCCCTCAAGGTCGATAACATAAACATCCTGACTACTTGCAATTAGATTTTCTGGATTTAGTGTGGTTACAGCAAATCCTACTCTGGTTAATTCATTACCAGATATTTCGCGTAAGAGTTGGTCACTAGTTGTAATCCCGATTTTTGGATGCTTATTTACTAATCTACCTACTAATTCATCAATACTACGACCTTCGCTATAGCTTTGGGGGTTACTTTGAGCCATTTATTATCTACTCAGTTTAATCTAATAACAGATGCCTAAGTGATTTTTATTTTATAGGAAACCTTTATCTATTTAATCCTAAACCATTGACTCTAATGTGCACCCCTTTATTGTTAGAGGCTATACCTATTTCCTTTAAAAATTTATCGTTCTTTTGGTAACGTTTTATATAAATTATAAATAGTTTAGTTTAATTCTACTTAACTTTTAGGTTAACTATAGTTGATGTAAATATTTTTTTGTATTCCATTTAGAAAAAAACAACCAGTACAATAAAATTACAAAGAACTATTTCTTCTTCTCTTTCCCCTTGGCTTCTTCTTTCTTCGCTTCTGCCTTTGGCGCTGCTTCGGCTTTTGTAGCTCCTGCTGCAGGCTTTGCTTCTGCTCCAGCTGCTGCAGCCTCTCCTTCCATAGGCAATAATTCCTTGATCATCTTGTCTGGAATTCCTGCTTCAACAAGTTTAGCCTTAATCTCTCCCCTTTCCTTGCCAGCCATTGCAGCAATAATGTCTTTAGCAGTCTTTTCAAACTCTGCCCTTCTTTTCTCAATCTCTGCAGCAAGCTTCTTCTTCTCTTCTTCTAATCTAGCCTTTTCTTCTGCAGTAAGCTCTGTCTTTTCTTCTCTTATTTCCTTATCAAACTTTCCTCCATTTACCTCTTTTATGGCTTCCACTGCAGGCTTTCCTTCCACAAGTATTCCCATTGAATTGCATGTCCCAATTATTTCCTTGACTTTTGCTTTTAGATCATTGCCCAGCAGATTGCTTTCCTTCATCTTCGCTATTTTGATTATCTGCTCAATAAAAATATCTGCAACCTTGTCTGTTTTAGGGTTGCCTGAGCCTTTTTCAATTCCTGCTTCCTTCAAAATCAGAGCAGAAGCAGGCGGGGTTCCAACTTTTATTTCAAATTTCTTTGTATCCATATCAACTATAACTTTAACTGGAACTTGCATTCCCTGGAAAGCAGAAGTTTTTTTGTTTATATCTGAAACTACCTGGCCGATATTTACGCCTAACGGACCTAGAGCAGGCCCTAGTGGAGGAGCCGCAGTAGCTTTTCCTCCTGGTACCAATGATTCAACTGTTTGCGATGGCATTTTTGTTAATTAACAATATTGAGTTTATGACGAGAATAAATGGAATGTTTATAAATGTTACTCTGCCTTTTCCTTTTCTTCTGTATCTCTTCTGACAACTTTAACAGCATCAAGCTTCAATGTCATTGGTATAGGGACTGCTGCCTCTAAAAGCTCAACAACGACCTCCTCTTTCTGCTTGTCTATCCTTGTTATCTTAGCCTGCTCACGCTTAAAAGGCCCTGATATGATTTCAACAATATCATTCTTTTGTATGTTTACCTCGTACTTTACCTGCTCCAGCATATGCTCTATTTCAGAGTAATCAACTGTTTTTGGCAGAATACCCCTGGCATAAGGAACATTGAAAGCGGCCTGCTCTGCATCTGTCTTGTTCCCAGCCTCTAAAAAAATGTAGCCGCGCATGCCATGCGGCCTTATAACTGCGAAAACCTCAAGATTTTTTCTCTGAGCATTAGCTACAATGAAGTCCATTACCTGGTCTTCCCTGTTGGCAGTTACCCTCAATCCATAAATTTGCGAAGTATTGGCTTCCTGTTCCATTTTGGATTAGCTTCAATAATTAAAATTTTATCTTATGTACACAACTATTTGCATTCTCATTTGTTTTATACTGGCAATAATTTATTTCAATGAAAAAATTAATAATAGGAAAATTTTCTTACTTGCTGAGCAAAGGAAAAATTTTGTCCTATTCTATTTGTGCACAACTACATTGGATTATCCACGCAGTGGATACCGAACTTCGTTCGAGTATTTTTTGCCTTCACAATTTTTATCTAGCAAAAAATCCTCTTATTATTTTTTATTGAATAAATATTATCGTTGTGAATCCTGAATTCATGTTAAATTTTAATAAACATTGGTTGTGGACTGTAATGTATTATCTGACTATTGAAAATAAGCCACTATTTAAAAGCTTTAGGGAAAAAGCAGCTGTTTTAGCATGGTTATTACAAATCCCAACAGCCCTATAATAATCATGCCCAATCCTGAGGCTTTTACTATGGTCTGGAATTCGAGCTTGCTTGGCTTCCTCGTTACTTTCAGCACCCTTATAGACTCATTAATAAAGCCCTTAAACCTTATCCAGTAAGAATTTAAATCCATTTTAATCAAGGAATTCTATGCCGAGCTCCGACTCTATTTCTTCTTTTCTCTTGTTTGTGGTTTTTATCCCAGAACCCAATATCTGCGAGCTCTTTACTCCTGTAACAATGAGCATTGTCCTTATTGTCCTCTCCATATCCTTGCTTATCTGAGCGCCCCATATAATCCTTGCGTCATCGTCAAGCTTGTTTGATACGGTCTCGACAACCTTGCGGGCTTCATCCAAGGTCATGTCTTCTCCGCCGATAACATTAATCAAGGCTCCGTTTGCACCTGAGATGTCAGCATCAAGCAACGGGTTATTAATAGCTTTCTCAACTGCCTCTATAGCTCTGTTTTCGCTATCGCTTTCGCCTACACCAATTAAAGCAACTCCTCCGCCCCTCATCACAGCTCTTATATCGGCAAAATCCAAATTTACTAAGCCCGCTTTTGTCACTAGTTCCGCAATTCCTTTAACAGCGTTTGTTAAAATCTCATCTGCTACCTTGAAGGCTGTATGCAACGGCAGTTCTGGTGCAAGCTCCAAAAGTTTTTCATTGGGTATCACAATCAATGTGTCAACTACCTGCTCCATTTTCTCAAGGCCAATAATAGCATTTTCATATCTTCTATGGCCTTCCATGTTAAAGGGCAATGTCACGATGCCTACAGTCAAAGCTCCTATCTTTTTTGCAACTTCCGCAACGACTGGAGCCGACCCTGTTCCTGTACCTCCACCTAAGCCGCATGTAATGAATACCATATCAGAGCCTGTTAATGCCTTCTTGATTTCTGCTTCCTGCTCGCGCGCAGCTTCCTCGCCTACCCTTGGCTCGGAGCCAGCACCTAATCCTTTTGTAAGCTCCCTTCCAATCAGGATTTTTTTGTTTGCGGTTGTGTACAATAAATCCTGAGCGTCCGTATTGATAGCTATTGTTTCAGCCCCTATAATCCCTACCTCAGAAATCCTTTGTATTGTGTTATTCCCTCCGCCACCCGCTCCCACTACCCTAATAGCGGCTTTTTGTTTTGCCAAAATCTGTTCGAGCTCTGCATCTATATCATAAGTAGAACTTGGCTCGGGTAGAGACGCTACTCGAGAAACAGTTTCTACTCGTGCATTGCTTATTTCAGCCAACTTAACCCACCCTTCTAACAATCCAAATAGTTACGCACTTATATTTAAATTATTTGTTTTTTTGCTTATTTACGACGTCAAATTCCACTTTTTTTATTTCTGGTATAAGACTAGTTATTTCCCCTATCAACCTTTCCTGAATTTCTTGAGGTATATCATTTTTAATAGTTATTTTCGCGTTGCCATTTTCAACAGATGTTTCAAAATCTTTTGTGCCAAGTGTAAGTTTTATGTATCCGCTGAGTTCCTCCTTGCTGTCCGTTACCTTCTTATTTATCTTGACCCTATACAAAAGCTCCTTGCCGGCAAGAGGGTGGTTAAAATCAACTAAAGTCCTTCCTCCAGATACGGTTTTTACAGTACCGACCATGCCATCTATGTTCAGCTGCATTCCAGGCATTGGTTCTATCCTCTGCTGCTTAAATTTGGCTGTAGGGATTAGTCGTATAAGCTTTGCATTCTTTTTGCCAAAAGCGTCCTCTGGCTTAATCTCAAATTTGTATTCTTTACCAATATCTTTCCCTTCAAGGTTCTTATCAATGCCTTTTAGGATCTGTTCTTCCCCTATGCATATTATTGCCGGGCTGAAATCGTGGCCGTGCAAATTATTTTCCTTGGCAACATTCTCATCAGTAGTGTCAAATATAATATTGTCTCCCTTTATCTTTCCAGTATATTCTATTTCTACAAAATCTCTTTTCTTCACAGTTTCCATTTTTATAAAACAAGAAGTAATTTTCTGAATTGCTGCTGCTTTATAAGTTTTTTGTTTCGCCGCTCTTTGCCACTTTTATTATTCTATCCGTTACTTCTTTTATGCCAATCTTGGTAGTATCAATAACTAAGTTATACAATTTTTTGTTGTGATAATCAATATTATAGAGCTTGTCATATCTTTTCCTCTCGCTTTTTTCACGCTGTTTTATTTTTTTAACCAATTCTCCCAAGTTTTTGCTCTTTTCATCGCTTCTTTTGTCTTTCAGTATCCTTTCTGCCCTTACATTATCATTGCAATCAAGAAAGACCTTAAGGCCTGCATACGGCAGGAAATAAGCAGTCAACCTTCCATCAATTACAAAATTGTCTTCTTCCCTTAACCCTATGGTTTTTTTGTCAAGCTCCATGTCTATAGACCTATCCTTCTCGGCTAATCTGCTCAGCTCATTTAATGAAACCTTTTTTTCTTTTGCCAGCTGCCTCATTAAGTCGCCAATAGAGTGGTGCTTAAGTCCCAGTTTCTTTGCCACTTCTTTTGCAACAGTGCTTTTTCCAGAGCCCGCTTTTCCCGAGATAGTTATTATCATTTTATTTTACTAAAACAAACTTGCTTATAAATTTTGTCAAAAGCTTTTTATAAGATTAAGTATCAATAAGACCATGAAAACAGAGATTATCGATAAACTGGCAGTATTCCTGCTCAAGGATGGATTTACGGTAAAGACACTTACAAGAACGTGTTTTGATCTGCTTGCGAGAAAACAGGACAGGATACTGCTAATTAAGGTCCTAGAAGATGCGAATTCAGTCAGCAAGGAGTATACGGATGCTATGAGCATGGTTTCATCTTATATTGGCGCGGTTCCAGTTATAGTGGCAGAAAAAGCTGGCGACAAATTGGAAGACAACGTCCTTTACACCAGATTTGATTTGTACACATTGAACTTTAATACTTTTGTCAATTCCATTAGGAATAGATTTCCATTTGTTAGGAGAACGCAAGCGGGATTTACAGTTTCTGTTGCTGGAGACAGGCTCAGGAAGAAAAGGGAAGAAAAGGGCTATTCACTCAATTATTTGTCGAAAAAAGTAGGGGTAACTAGCAGGATGATGGACAAGTACGAGAAAAATGATTCGGAAATGACGATAAGCAAAGCCAGAAAAATTTATGGCATTTTTGGGCATCAGGTTTTCAACGAGGTAAACATTTTTTCCAAAAGCAGCGAGATAAAAAGCAAGTATAAATCGGACTTTTCAAAAAAATATATTGATTTAGGTTTTGATGCATCAGACACCAGCAAGACGCCTTTCGATATAATAGCAAAGAAAGACGACGACCTTATACTTACCGGGGTAGGGGACAAAACGAGAAAAGACTTTTCTTCCCTTTCAAATCTCCTAGATGCAGATAATTTAGTCATTTTCAAAAAGAAGAAGCCTAAAGGCGTACCTTCATTGACAAAAAAAGAGTTTTTGGAGTTTGAGAAAGCCAACGAGTTAATAAAGTTTCTTAAGGAATTTTAACTATTCGCCAGCGTGGGGATTAAATTTTCGATGGAATTTTGCTTTTTCTGCTGGGTATGGTATATAGGAAAAGCCCAATGTTCCTGCTTCATCATGCAAGTCTATTTTCTTGCTATAACCCAGGCTTAATGCATAGTAAGCTGCAAGCTGAAATTCTGGGCTTGGCTCGTTCTGGATTTCTTCTATGTCATATACAAGCTCAACTTTTTTTTCTTTCCCGTCGTATTTTAGGAATATATTTGTGGTACCAGTTTGAGGGTTGTAATAAGTTATATACAGCTTGCTCTTGGCTCTTTCCACCTCGCCACTAAAAGCTGCAGTGTCAGAAATTGTAGCCGCGCCAAAGCCTGATGCCCCTACTGCCTGCAAACCTACAATCTTTGAGACTGAATTTGCAAAGCAATCCTTAACGTTTTTTTCATTTAGGAGTATTTTTAGCTCCATTTCTTCCGTCTTTTTTGCTATTTTTAATTTTATCCCCTTGTACTTCTTGTTGAAGCCATCAACCAAAGACTCAAACTTTTCCAGGTAATTGTGAAAGTCATGCTTAGCTTCAAAATAGTACTTGTCCATCCCTTTGGCTGCATTCAGCATTTGTAGAAGGTCTTTCCTAAAAGTTTTTATTGCTCCCTTGTCTATAGAAGCCAATAGCGGACTGTCCATAGTTCAATCATTTGATAGAACATATTTAAATTTGTCGGAAATCAAAAGGTTGGTGCGAAATTGAAGGTTGCCATCATTATGTGAGCAACATAGCTAAAAACAGAGCATCGACTTCGAGGGGGTTGTCCCTTACGGGGACGAATGTCGATTATCACGAGAATAAGTACCATGTGCGAACTCGATGGCAACCCGAGCCGTGAATTGCGAGCGACTCGCTAGTCGCTCGTCGCGAGCCGGGCGAGAATTTCGCACCAACCTTAAAAATCAAAAAAATTTATTCAGCCCCTGTTGTTTTTTATCATTTGTACTTTTTAATTCGCTGTTCTCAAGTATTAATTGCCCATAGACTCCATCGTAGCCTGGCTTTATTTTCGCCTTCCCTTCCCTGACAACTATGATTGCATTCGCTATTTTTTCATCAGTAGATTTGATTAACTCCTCTTTTTTTGCTTCAAGCAATATGTTAAGTTCTGTTTCGAAATGTTTTATTAGGCTATAATATTCTGCAAATACTTTTTTTGATGCGACACTGGAATTAAACAACGATGCTAATATTTCAGACAATGGAATTAATGACTTAAAAGGCGCAGCGCCTTTTGGCTTGTAGCCTTCTTCCCTATCAGCCAATTGCTCTACACGGTTTAATACACCTATTGTTAAAGGCCTTTTGCATTTAGGGCATATATTCTTATTTTTTAGTGATTCTTTTGGCTCCATGCATATGTTGCATGACCTATGGCCATCTAAATGGTACTTCCCATAGTTCGGATCAACTTCTATTGTATGTAAAAACCCTTTTTTCGTTCTAATTGAATTAATTAAATCATCATAGGTTGGATTAATGTCGAAAACATTCGCTTCCCTGCCAATACGCCATGGCCAGAAAGAATGCGCATCTGAGCTGCTCACCAGAGTATATTTGTCTAATTGAGAAAGTCTCCAGTTCATTGCCGGATCCGAGCTTAAGCCGGTTTCAATAGCGTGTATGTGCTTTGCCTGGTCTTTGAAGCACTCTTCAACAGAATCAAAGCCGGACATCGAGCCAAAAAGGGAGAACCAAGGCGTCCATGCATGCGCGGGGACGATTTCAATTTTCTCGTCAATATTTTTCATCATTTCCACAAGCTCTATGCAATTAAAGCCGAAAATCGGCCTTCCATCATAATCTATGCGTCCTTTTTTCTTTAATGCCTCTTGTATTTGCTCGACAATTTCAAAATTTTTTGCAAGGATTACATTGTGGATTCTTCTCGCTTTTCCGTCCTGCGTATAGATATTTGATATTTCCCCTTGCAGAACAAAATTAAATCCGGATTTCGATTTTAAAATTCCAGAATCATTTTCACTCAATCCTGCTTTTAGTTCCTTGAGCCATTCAGGATGGGTTATATCTCCGGTTCCTAAAAGGTTTAATCCCTTTATTTTTGCGTATTTTTCCAGATTTTCCAGATTTAGCTGCTTAGAAGTTGCCCTGCTAAACCTTGAATGGACTTGCAGGTCTGCGATTAGTTTCATTAGAATCAGAGGTGTTCAGTTTGTTTTTAATCTTTTCTAAAACAAAGTTTTAAATATGAACAACAAAAAAAATGGTTTATGCCTAATGTTTGGATTTATTCTATAGTAAGCGTATTAATAGTAAGCCTAGTGTCTTTTGTAGGGATACTAACCCTTTCCATAAAAACTGAAAAACTGAAAAAGATATTGTTGTACCTTGTTAGTTTCTCTGCAGGAGCATTGTTTGGTGATGCTTTTATCCATTTATTGCCGGAAATTGTTGAAGAAGTCGGCTTTGGACTGCAAATATCCTTATACGTAACGTCTGGCATTATGGTTTCTTTTATTATTGAAAAGTTTATCCATTGGAGACATTGCCACATTCCAAACACAAAAGACCATATACATCCATTTGCGATGATGAACTTGTTTGGAGACGGTGTCCATAATTTTATTGACGGGCTAATTATAGGTGCAAGCTATTTGGTTAACATTCCAGTAGGCATTGCTACAACC
Source organism: Candidatus Woesearchaeota archaeon (assembly GCA_016187495.1). Classification (GTDB taxonomy): domain Archaea; phylum Nanobdellota; class Nanobdellia; order Woesearchaeales; family GW2011-AR4; genus JACPJP01. Next base: position 9,815 of record JACPJP010000008.1, on the reverse strand, counting down.
TTAGCCGTTATCTTACATGAATTGCCGCAGGAAATCGGGGATTTTGGAATATTGCTGCATGGCGGTTTTTCAAAAACCAAAGCATTGTTCTTCAATTTTGTCACTGCATTGACTGCAGTTTTTGGCGCTGTTGTTTCTTTATTGCTCAGCTCCATTGTCGGAAACATTACAACATTTCTTATTCCTTTCGCAGCCGGAACTTTCATTTATATAGCAGGCTCCGACTTAATTCCGGAACTGCACAAGGAAGTTAAGGTTGAAAAGTCTTTACTGCAGTTGATTGCGATAGTTCTTGGTGTATTGGTGATGCTGTCATTACTTCCATTAGGGTAAATTTTATCGTCGGAAAAACGAAAAGTTTATATAGAAGGTAGGGCGTGGCTTGTAAATATAAGACGGGTGGTCGTCTAATACTTAAACGCGAGGTGAAATAAATGGCAGAAAAAGTTGCAAAAGTTGGGGTAAAAAGAGAGAAGGGTTACCTATACTTCTTAGACAAGAAAGGTAACGTCTCAAGGGCTAAAATGGCTCGAGGCAAAAAGAGATCAGGAGGAAAGGTGCAGGTTGTTGCCAAAGTGGGCGTTAAGAAAAAATCCGGATACCTCTACTTCATAGATAAGCAGGGAGACGTCTCAATGGCTAAGATGGTCAGGGGCGGAAGAAAAAAGAAAAGAAGGTAATCTTCTTTTTATTCTTTTTTTATTATATTTTTATTTTAGGTTTTTAATTTATTTATATAATAATTATTTCTCATACCTAAAACGGTCAGAAAATTTTATAAAGGGATTGAAGGCTCTGTTATATTTACCCTACCAGAACTTAAAAATGGTTTAATGCCCCGGTAGCTTAGACATGTGAAACATGGAGCAACAGGTAGAGCGTGCGGCTGTTATCTTATTTGTTATAATAAGCAAGAAACCGCAAGGTCACCAGTTCAAGTCTGGTCCGGGGCGTTCATATTATTCATTCGGGCCTGTAGTTCAGCCTGGTTAGAATGCTCGACTGATAGATTCTTAGAAATCGAGTGGTCGACAGTTCAAATCTGTCCAGGCCCATTCATACTTTCAAATAAGATATATGTTCTAGGAAACCAGTGATAAAAAACTTAAAAGTATTTTTGAATGGTTGTAGGTAAATTTTTACTACCCAAAAAGTTTAAATATAAGTTGTTATTTTATAATAATTACAATTAATAAAGGAGGAATTGTAGGTGAAAAAGGAAATTATTTTTGCATTGATGGCTATTTCTATTTTGCTTATTAGCGCTTGTGATGTCTATAATACCCTTTACGTAAAACAGGCAGAGGACGCAGAAGGCGTTTCTGATGAAGAAATAATCGTTGAAGGCCTTGATGAAAAAATAATAGAAGAAGCAGTTGGTGGGGAAGAAATAGACGCAGGCATTGCTAAAAAAGAAGTTTTGGAGGACGCAACTGTTTTGATTGTGAAAGAGACGGAAGTTGTAAATATAGTACCAAATGCAGAAGACCCTGATAAAGACAAACTAACCTTCACGTTTACCAGCCCGCTGGATGAGAATGGGCAATGGAAGACAACCTATGGTAATGCTGGTGAATACACTGTAACTGTAACAGCGAGCGATGGCTCATTGACTGCAAGCAAAGAGGTCTTAATAATAGTAAACAGGAAAGAGGAAGCGCCTACATTGGACAGCTTTACGCCAGAAGAAACCGCGATTACTATTGATGAGACTAATCAAGTTGCATTTAGTGTAAGGGCTTCCGACCTCAATGATGATATCTTAAGGTACTCATGGAAGCTTGATGGGGTAAGCATAGGAGATGACGATTCTGTGGAGTATAAGACGACATATGAGGACTCAGGATCGCATACGGTAAAGGCAGTCATATCCGATGGCATATTTGACGCGGAAAAAATCTGGAGCGTGACCGTAAACAACGTGAACAGGAAGCCGCAAATCGCAGAAATTGGTGACATAAAGGCAAAAGAAACCGACACGGTCGCTATTGAAGTTCAGGCATTGGATGATGACGAAGATGAGATAAGCTATTCCATCGATGATTCAAGGTTTGTTCAGGAGGATGGAGGCACGTTCAGATGGGAAACGAGTTATGATGATGCCGGCAAGCACCTAGTCACTATCTCGGTGTCAGATGGGGTGGACACTGCAAGCCAAGAAGTTACAGTAAATATAGAGAATGTAAACAGGCCTCCAGTAATACTAGACATTCGCCAGAAGTAATGTTTGCAGATAAAATGAAAAATGAAAAGAAGAATATTATTATTTCTATTTTTATTCATTAGCCTTTCTTATGCAGTCAACTCCGAAAAAGTTTTTGAAGTTCTTGAAACAGAGAAATTGAGTTTGAACTTGAATGTTGATGATCCAGACGCTGACAAGCTGGTTTATACTTTTACAAGCCCATTAGATGAGAAAGGAGAATGGCAGACGAATTATGGAGATGCTGGCGAGTATAAATCAACAATAACAGTAAGCGACGGTGAAAACAGGATAAGCGAGGACGTTACAATTATTGTGCATAGAAAAGAAGAAAGCCCAGCAATAGGGGGGTTTTCCCCTAAGGAAAAATCAATTACAATTGATGAGGGCAAAGAAATCAAGTTCAGCGCAGAGGCTTTAGACATTAATAAGGACGAACTAACATATACGTGGACAATAAATGGCGAGATTGTTTCCAATGAAAAAGGAATTGCATTTGGGACAAGCTACAAGGATGAAGGGGAGTATATTGTTAAGATTATTGTAAGCGATGGCATGTTTAATGTAAGCAAGGAGTGGAATGTAAATGTCAATGACGTCAACCTCAATGAAATTCTTAATGATATTAACGATATTACAATAACTGAAACTGAAACTGCAAGCTTGAAGCTGCCTGACTTCAGAAAATATGGATTAAATTATGAGATATCAGAGCCGTTGGGCAATGACAATAAATGGAAAACAGGTTATGATGATTCTGGCGCTTATGATGTAAAGATAACTGTAAAAGGCAGTGATTTTGAGGCTGAAAAGAATGTAAAGGTAACAGTCCGGAACAAGGATAGAGCGCCTAAACTTTCCGGATTAAGGGATATTTCAATAAAAGAAAATGAAAATCTTGTTTTGGAATTCAGCGCTGAAGATCCTGATGGTGATAAAGCGATATTTTCAGTTGAAAACATTCCACAAGGCGCCATATTAGAAGGAAATGCATTCAAGTGGCAGCCAGATTTTAATTTTATAGAGAAAGAAAATGCTTTTGATCATGTTTTGGATAGTTTCAGGTTGCTAAGCAAGACTGTTGAAGTTGTTTTTATTGCGCAAAGCAATGAATTAAAGGACGAGAAAACTGCCATGATAATGGTAAGGGACAGCAACAGGCCTTTTGTCCTGGAAGGTATCGCAGACATAGAGATAAATGAAGGCGAGGAAATAATTATCGAGCCTAAATACAATGACCCTGACAAAGACAAGGTCTCATTCTCATATTCCGGATTCATGAATAAAAACAGGAAGAAGACTGGTTTTGACGATTCTGGCGACTATGTACTAAAAATAGTTGCGACAGATGGGTACAATACAGAAACAAAGTTCGTCAATGTAAAGGTCAATGATGTTAACAGGAAGCCTGAATTCCACGAAATAAATAATGCAGAAGTTGCAGAAGGGCAAGAATTAAGGCTAGAGCTAAAAGCTTCTGACCCCGACAATGATGCTATAAGATTCTCTGCAAGAAACATTCCGGAAGGCGCAGAAATAAGTGACAACCTATTCATTTGGAAGCCTGATTACAATGTTGTTAACGGAACAAAAAAAGAGTTTACCATTGATTTTGTTGCATCTGACGGCATTAACGAAAATGAGCAAAAAGCAAAGATTACGGTTTTGAACGTCAATCAAGCTCCAAAAATTGTTGATTTTAGCGATAACCTTATTGCTGTCAAAGGAAAACCTATACTTCTTGGGGTTAATGCAGTTGATCCTGATGGCGACGAGTTAAAGTACGAATGGGATTTTGGGTTTTTCAGCAAGTTTGAAGGGGAAAATGAGCATCAAAGGGTATTTTCCTCAAAAGGAGAGAGAACCGTCAAGGTAACTGTGAATGATGGAATGGGAAAAGTCAGCAAGGTTTGGAATGTTGAGGTTGTTTGAATAGGACTTATTTCTTATTCTTTTTCCCCATCTTTTTTAGCAATTCCCTTTTCTTGAGCTTAAATTCCCTTGGGTTTAAATCAAGGTATTTTATGTCCTTAAAGTCGGTTACAATACTTAATAGCCTGTTAGCGTAATGACTTATATTATGCATCTTCAACAAAAGCCGATACCCCTTAAAGTCAATTTCTGAAAAAATCAGCAAAGCCATAATATCAATCCTATCCTTTGAGCCTTTTACTGAGTCTTTCCTGTCAAGCTCAGCGCCCTGCTTTAAAATTAACAAAACTTCTGGTCTAACAACCTGCATATTTTCTATTTTTGTTATGTGGCTTTTAATTTCCTCAATCGGCAGCGCAAGCTTTGAGTAGTATGGAACGTAAATATCTACGTCTATCTCCTCAAACTTGATTTCATATTTTTTAAGATTCTCATCTTTTCTCAAGTCATAATTTTTTTTGAGGTATTCTAATTCCTCAAAGTTTGGAATTATGATATCAATGTCTTTTGACTTGTGCAGCTTTATCCATAGGTAAGTGGCCCAGCCGCCAATTACAATAAAATTGAAATCTTTTTTGCTCAACTCCTTAAGCAAATTCCATGATTTTTCCGTCAGCAATGAGCTCCAAAATTCCATTTTGAATCACTTCATTAGATTGCTTATTTTTTCTTCCAGAGCCATTAAAAATTCCTTGGCATACCATTCCTTTAAATTCCACAAATCAACAAAGGTTTGCGCCAAAGTTGTTATTTGGCCATAATTTTCCATTAAGCTATCTTTCTTTAAAACAAATAAATTTGGGACATTTTTGCTCTCAGGAAACCTTTTTTTTATATCATCTATAATCTCATCGCTGCCATAAACATAAATCTCAGAATAATCAGCAGGGACATCCTTAAATTTAAATTTGTAGGCTGTAAAAGCGCCATAAACTACATTTGCTGGCATCTCAGATTCTATTTTTTGTATGGGCTTGTCAACTCTGGTTTCGTATATAATATCCTTGCTAATATTCCTTAAAGACGCCCAGTAATAAATTATTTTTTGCTTATCGACAACTGTAAAATTTTTTAGCTTTACATCAACAGCGCCCATAGCCCTTAAGGGCTTCAATGCATAATTTACTGTAGAAAGAGAAATATTGAGCTTTGAAGCTACAGCTAGCTGAGTTAGTTTATTGTTTTTCTTTTCCAATAACTGGTATAAAATTTCCCTGTACACAAATTCAATTTTTTTCATATTTCTATTAATAATAACTATTATTTATAAATCTTTCGATAAATATAGAAATATTTAATTATGTCTAAAAATAAAAATAATAATATTTCTATGATTTATTTTCTTAACTGGGTCTCACTCTTCCACACCAACAGATTTATATTAATTTAAAATACCCAATTTTTAATGCCCTCAAAAAACATTTCTACCGAAACAGGAAATGCCGCATTAGATTTAGCCCTTGATACATTGAAGCTAGGAAAACAGGCATTGGTTTTTGCAAATACGAAGAAAAGCGCGGAGAAGACAGCAGAAGACATTGCAGGGAAGATTAAAACCAATAACAAAAGCCTTGACGATTTAAGCGCTAAAATATTAAAAGCACTCTCCAGCCCTACAAAACAATGCCAGCGCTTAGCTTTATGCATAAAAAAAGGTATAGCGTTTCATCATGCAGGCTTGGTTGCAAAGCAAAGGGAATTGATAGAAGAAAATTTCAGGAACGGTGCAATAAAAATAATTTGTGCTACTCCTACACTAGCTTATGGGGTAGATTTGCCTGCTTACAGGTCGATAATTAAAGACTTAAAAAGATACGGAAGCCGGGGCATGTCTTTTATTCCTGTTTTGGAATACCTCCAAATGTGTGGAAGGGCTGGAAGGCCCAAATATGACAAAGAAGGGGAAGCTATCTGCGTTGCCATTAGCGAGAATGAAAAAGAAAAGCTATATGAAAAGTATGTTCTTGGAGAGCCAGAGGATATTTATTCGAAATTGGCAGTAGAGCCTGTTTTGCGCACATATTTATTAAGCTTGATAGCTGCAAATTTTGTCAATACAAAGAAAAAAATTGTCGATTTTTTCGAAAAGACTTTTTGGGCGCATCAGTTTGTTGACATGAACAAGCTAGAGCTAATAATAGACAAAATGCTTAACTTATTAGAAGAGTGGAATTTTATTGAAATGGAAAGCAAAAAAGATGATTTTGTAAGCGCTGATAAAATTAAAGAAAATAATATAGATATAAGTGCAACAATAATGGGAAAAAGGGTGGCAGAGCTTTATATTGATCCTCTAACGGCATATTTTTTCATTACTTGTTTAAGAAACTATTCTAATAAAAATATAAATGAGTTTTCTTTTTTGCAGATGATATGCCATACCTTGGAAATGATGCCTTTGTTAAGAGTCGGAGTGAAAGAACAGGATAAAATACAGGAAGAGTTGATGAAAAATTATGAGCTGTTGTTTGAAAAAGAGCCTTCTTTGTACGAGCCGGAATACGAGGATTTTATTAGCAGCATAAAAACAGCTTTAATGCTAAATGAATGGGTAAATGAGAAAACTGAGGAATATTTGCTTGAAAGCTATAATGCGAGGCCTGGTGAGCTTAGAGGCAAAATAGAAATTGCTGATTGGCTGCTTTACGCAACTGAAGAGATAAGCAGGATCTTGCAGTTCCAGCACCTCAACAAAGAGATTGCAAAATTAAGGCTAAGGCTAAGGTATGGAGTAAAAGAGGAATTGCTGCCATTAGTAAAAATACCAGGAATCGGGAGGGTAAGGGCAAGGAGGTTATATTTTAACAGGATAAAAGATGTGGGAGACATTAAAGATGCTGATTTAATGAAGCTTTCGCAGATTCTTGGGCAAAATGTTGCATTAAACCTAAAAAAGGAAGTCGGGCAGGAAATAAAACCTATTCCGGAAGGAAAAAGAAAAGGGCAGATTAGCTTGGGGGATTATTAATAGTTAAACAGTTCGCTGACACTCTCCCGAATTTTTGGTTTCAAATTTCCGTAAATTTTATATATGTATCTATCTTATATCTAAATTGTGGTTAAGGTTATATATAGTTGTATCTAAACGGGAGGAATGGAAAAGGGGATGGTTAAAGCTATATCTTTGCTGAAATCAAGCGAATACAGGTCAAAAATAATCAAAGCAATAGGCAATGATACATTAACTCCTTCTGAGATAGCACAGAAAATTAATATAAGGCTTAATCATGTCAGCATATTCTTAAAAGAGCTAAAAGAAAACAGCATGGTCAAATGCCTTAATGAAGAAAGCAGGAAAGGCAGGCTATATGAGCTAACAACTTTGGGTAAAAATGCAATCGACAAACTTAATTCAAAGTAAAGGAACAAAGTTTAAGGACGAATCATGGGATTTTAGGAAAGATTTTACTAAATACAGCAATCATGGCTTTCATACTTATCCAGCTATGATGATACCTCAAGTAGCAAGAAGATTAATAAGAACATACGGAAAAAATGCTAAAGTCCTTCTTGATCCTTTTATGGGCTCTGGCACAGCTCTTTTAGAAGCCACCTTACATACTAATTTTGAAAAGGCGTACGGGATAGACATCAATCCTCTAGCTTTGTTAATTTCAAAAGTTAAAACAACTCCAATTGATTCAAAAATTCTGTGGAAAGAGTACCATCAATTAATAGAACAATGCACAGATGATAAACAAGCAGTCAATTTTAGCCAAAAGCAGATAGAAAGGCCAAGTTTTCCAAATATAGATTTTTGGTTTAAGCCACAAGTTGTAACAGATTTGGCTATCATTAGAAAAAACATTTCAGAAATAAAAAATAAAGACATTAAAAATTTTTTCTTAGTGGCTTTTTCTGAAACTGTTAGAGATGCATCTAACACAAGAAATAGAGAATACAAACTTTACAGAATGAGCCCCGAAATGATGAAAAAACATAATCCAGATACAATTTCTACGTTTAGAGATAAATTAAAAGAAAACATAACCAGCATGCATAATTATTACCAAGAATATGATAAAAATTGCAAAGTCAGCTTATTGGCAGAAGATACAAGAAAAACTACTTCAATTCAAGATGGAGAAGTGGATTTGATTATTACCTCACCGCCTTATGGAGATAGCAGGACAACTGTAGCTTATGGCCAGTTTTCACGCCTAGCGTTGCAATGGCTAGGATACGACCAAAAGACAGTTTTAGGCATAGACAAAGTTAGCTTAGGCGGAATTCCTACAAATGATTTAATCCATGATTTAGGTTCACCAACATTAAAAGACACTTTGCAGAAAATTGCCGATGTTGATCCTATGAGGGCAAGAGATGTATTAAGCTTTTATGTAGATTTTGACAAATGCGTTCAAGAATTGCATAGAGTAACTAAGGAAGGGGCTTTCTTGTGTTTTGTGGTTGGAAACAGAACTGTAAAGGGTGTTCAAATCCCAACAGATGAGATAATTCTTGAATTATTCCAAGCTAAAAATCACTACAAGCATCACAATACGTTTATTAGAAACATTCCGCATAAAAGAATGCCAAAAATAAACAGCCCGACAAATATAAGCGGCAATCATGGGGTTACTATGAATGAAGAATGGATTGTGATTATAGAAAAAGAATGATTACAATATTTTTTCTGCTTTTTCAAACAAGTTAGGTAAATATTTTCTACTTATTCTCAATCCTGAGCCATGGTCTCTTGCAAAACCAGATTCTTTTAAGTGCATCCTGAATTCCCAAACAATTTTTCCATCTATCATTAGCTCTTTGAAGTTATTTTCATCAAATTTTGAAAATAAAGTCGCTTCAACATACTGGAAGTATTCATCTTCACCTTCTTTTTTCTTATCTGCCAATACCAATAACAAATTTTCATATAGTTTTGTTTTAGTTGCTTCTACTAAGTCAGAGAACTTAAAATAGCAGACAATTCCAAATTCTTTATGCGCTATATTTAACTTGTCATTGTCAAAACTCAATTTAAAGCCTTTAGGGTTAAAATGATCAACTTTGAGTGTTACTTTCAGTGCTTGCCTCCCCTTCTTGTCCTTATAACCTAACTTGGCTATAATCTCTCTATCTCTCAATGGGTCCCAAATTGGGGATTTTGTTGATAAAGTAACTCTTGAGCCTGCTTTTTTTCGTTGAGTTTTAAGCTCTACTTTTAGGCCATTATAGATAAAATCTGGCTCACCAATATTATTTTCTTTTATTCCAAGAAGCTCTTCAAGAGTATATCCAATACCCGTATTGTCTTTTCTTAAAGATTTGATGAAACCTTTTTCTTCGATTTCTTTTAATTTTTCTTTGATGTTTATTTTTGGTAAATCATTACTCATAAACTTAATAGAGAAATACAATTTATATATGCCAATATCACAATTTGAGTATAATTTAGATACAATAAGCCCCGACTCGTATACGACAATTGTCTAAAATTTTTGTCTGCGAGTATATATTCTAATTTTACAAATCCACAGCCCCAATATTCTCCTCTTTCATTGTTCTCAATATTAACCTAGTCTCTGTCCTTTCTACAAATTCATAAGTCTGGATTTTCTTAAGGAAATTATCCATCTTCCTTCTTGTCGGGAATCTCGCCAAAACTAAAGCGTCAAAAGCTCCAGTAACATCATAAACTGCAAAAACATTAGGGTCCATTGCAATCTTCTTCTCAACA
>JACPJP010000007.1 GCA_016187495.1 Candidatus Woesearchaeota archaeon | reverse complement strand
CGTCGGACAAATGGAGGTCAATAAGGGACTGGAGCCAGATGGTGAACCAGCTTGGTGTATATTTTGGCGAGCGTATGACGAAACATTTATGAAGATGGATGCAAATTAAAAATGAGTTTCAGCAAAAATTATTACGGTCTCTTAGTTCAGTATAAGATAGTTTACAATGCTAGATGAATAATGCCTCTTTGTCTATAGTTAAACCTAAAACTTAGCCTTCTTCCTTTCGTTTAATCCTGCAAACACGCACTAACAAGTAATGCGTACAACGTGGGATTAAACGCAAAGCCTACGGAACATTACTCGCTCAATTCAATCCCTATATTTATGGCCAAAAACAATTTTCTCAGGATAGAGTTCTTGCTTTTCGGACTCATATGAAAAGATAATTCGCAATTTTCCTATCCATAATCTGCACGATCCTTTTAAATCATAATGTAAGTGCTTGTAATGAGTTGGATCTTCCGCAACCTCTTCAATCTTGGTCTTTATTCTTTTCTGTAATTGAGGGTCTAATTTCTTAAAATCCTTAGAAAACTCATTAGTTGGCAGGATATTATAACTCATTCCAATCAGCGAAATCTCTTTTTTTGATTTGCCCTTTTGATATGGTGTATGAATTCATAAATTCCTTATCTGCCATTAATTCCAGACTTTCAACTATAGAATCGAACTCATCTTTCACTCGAACTAAATCGAAAATTGCTTTTTTGTTTACAACTATTGTTTCTGGCATTATAACATTATTATACCTCTGATTATATAAATCTAACGTTTCTGAGGCTTAATTGTATAGTACCGAAATTAGTTTACACTTTTTTGCCACGTAAATTTTTGATATTAGTATACCTATGATGTAGAAAAAGTACTTATGCATCAATCCTGCCAAAAATGTAAACCAAAATCGTGACCGCCAATACACTTCTAGACGCTAGAACCTATAGTACCGATTTTGGTTTACACGCCACGAAATTGGTTTACACTTTAACGGGTTTTTAAAGCCTCTTTTTGTATGCCTCGTTTGGAGTCATATAATCCACTGCTTCACTCGGTCTTTCATTGTTGTACCATTCTATAAACTCGTCAATCGTTTCAAATCTCTCATCAAATTCTTTATCAAGAATATCAAAGAACTTCTCCATCTTCCCATTTGTCTGGGGATGCCTCCTCTTTGACGGTACAAAGATTATTCCTAGTTTAGTTAGCGCTTCCTGAAATTCATGTGTTGCTTTTCCTTTCTTGTCCAGTTTATTTGAAATAAACTGGGACCCCCTATCGCTGTTTAATATAAATGGTGTTACTAGATTTTTAGCAATTGCGCTATAAAGTGCTAACAGAGAATTCTTAGTGTTCTCTGCACCAATTATATACCCCATAATTTTTCTTGAACAATCATCAAGATACAGAAGTATTTTCTTGCCTTTCAGTTTTTTAGCCTTAATGACATGCCAATCCGTGTGCCACATGTAGTTTGGCAGGGGCCATTCATACCGTTTGTACTTTCTAGGCTTTCTTCTTTTAGGGAATGGTTTTTGAAAGCCTTCTTTAACTAGAACTTGTTCTATTTTGCGTCTAGAAACCTTAAATCCTTTCTTCCTGAATATCGCATGAAGATTTCTTGCTCCACATTTGTATTTCTTCCATTCTGATATAACCGATTCATAGAATTTGGAGTTTAAAGGCTCAAAGAGCCTTCCTGGTCTACTATCCTTTAGCCCTTCTTTACCCCATTTTTTGTATTTTTGCTCTATCTTCCATACTGCCATCCTGCTTATCTTCATAGATAAAGCAATCCTTGATTTAGGTATTCCTGCCTTTATTCTTCTTATTATCCATTTACGTTTTTTTCATTCAGTTTGTACATTTTATATCACCAAAGTTGGAGTTTTTACTTGGTTTATAAAGAAGCAGAAATGTAAACCAATTATGTGACTAAACACATAGGACTAAAGTATGAGGGGATGGCGAAATGGCTGGAGAACCAAAATAAGGTTTTTGCAGTGTTCCAAGTAAAAGTTTTTAAATAGGCACGAAATAGCGTTTTAGCGATACTTATGGGAAAGAAAAACAAGAATAAGAAAAAGAAAGTAAATCCAAAAAGGGAAAGATATGCCAAGTTCAGAAAAGAGCAGCCATCTACTATGACTTTTACTCTTCCGGATCTCACTTCTGAACAGCAGAAGCAGAGGCAGGAAGATGACAGAACCATCGGATTATTTTGGAGATACAACAAGCCTCGTCGTGTCTCTAAGGGAATAGGCGCAAGGAGAAAATAATAGAAACTTATTGATTTCTTGTTCTATAGCTTATTGTTTATTGTAGATGGTATGTATCATACGGTTAAAATTTCTGAAGAAAAAATGTTTGTATAACCTCCCATTATGTGAATCTCTTTGAGTTTGCATTCCCCGATTGTGCGAAAGGTTTTGCGTTAAAAAGTCGTGGGAATTTCTAGAAGTTGGTTTATTTCAAATTTATTAAACATTCTTTGCAGACATTGTAATCCCTACAGATGGAGCGTAAATGTAATCTTCTTTATGTCCTGATTTACCTTTTTCCTTCCATTTAATTTCATTTTCAATAACTTCCCAATAAAAATCTATAAATTTTTTTACTTCTGGGTTTTCTATATTTAACTTATAGAGTACAATCTTTGAGATTTTTCTTGTTGGTATTATCCATTTGTCTTTCTCCAATTTCTTGATTAATAGTTTGATTGTAGAGTAACCTGCTCCCGAATACTTGGATATTTCCTTTAGAGAATAATCCAACTCCGAGTAAGTAATCAAAAAGTCCAAAACCTTGTTTTTCGGCGTTGCCCCCTGTTTCTTTAAAAATATTGATTTCATTTTGCATACTTTTATTTAGTCATTACACATCAATCTATCACCAATTTTAAAAAGAAAAATATTACATTATTTGCAGCAACACCCTTTTTTTCCATTTACTAAACTCCCCTTATTATTTATTAATAATATTATTATGATAATCATATAGTATATATTTAAATGTTTCGATATTTAGCCTTATATATATATAAAAATAGCCTTTGAAGGTTTAAAAAATACCACAAAATATAAATATAAGTTTTGATTGTTTCAAGTTTTATTTATAAATAAGATGACTAAAGTAAAAAGATGGGAATACATTATTGCAAGCAGGTCTATTTGCAGAAACCTTTTCAAAGCAGATTGTTGGGGTAAAGGCTCTATATATTTTGATAATCTTGCAAAAGGACTTGCCGATAGGGAATTTTCGAAGCTAAACATAAGCAAAGATAAGATAGAGTCTATTTTAGAAGCATTGGTCAAGCAAAAAATCTGTATCAAGAAAAAGAAAAAACACGGTTGGAAGTATTATTTGAACATGGATCGTTATGATAAAATTAAGGAGATAACTAAGGAAATAGGAAGCAGTTCTATTATCCCCCTGTTATTAGATCTATAATGGTAAACTAATGGTAAAATGATACCCAAGAAGATGGTTATACTAACTTTTTCAAACTCCATAAACCGTTTGACGGGCATCATTAAGGTAAGGGCTTTGCGTTATTAATCCTTTCCTCAATAAAAGCTCCAAAGCATATCTTACTGTCCTTTCCGGAAGGCCTGTTGCGTTAACTACCTCCTTTTGCGTCAAGTCGCCTTCATATGACAACACTTTGAAAACGAGCTTTGCACTCGGAGGCAGATTCTTTATATGCGAAGAAGCTACTGTTAAAGTCCTTTTCTTTAATTTTTTCTCTATTGCATACTCTTTCGAGAACTCTATGAACAATGCATCACATTTTGACCTTTCAATTTCCACATAATCACTTTTTAATGGAACCCTTACATCGCCATCCATTAGGACTATAGGCATTGCTGTCTGTATTCCGCTTATTTTTATTAAGGACTTGTCAGATACTATTACTGTGGTTTTTTTTTCTATTGAAGCGATGGGCGTAACAGACAATATATCTGGCTCATCAAGAATGATGGGACCATAAGCAGAATAAGTGTAGCCTGTGCTTCCGGTAGGGGTTGATATGATAATACCATCCGCAGAGTCTTTCCACAGCTGGCTGTCATTTATATTTAAAGTATACCTTATCAAAGATGCGCTTTTTGCCGGAAAAATACCAATGTCATTCAGTGCAGGGTATTTTTGGTTATTGAACGAGGCGACTATCCTAGATTTTTTCCGTATTTCATACCTTTTCCTCCCTATTAGGCCTATATGCTGCCGAAAATTTGTTGCATCTGACTGCGCAAGAAAGCTTTGCATTGATGCTATCCCTAAAACAGGAATCTGCTTTTTGCCCAGATTGCGGAATGTTTGCAGTATTAAATTATCGTCCCCTATTGCCAATATGCAATCTGCGTTTGTTTCTGATATCCTTTTTTTGTTTCCACTTGCCTTGACATTTTCATCTATTTCAACTTCTATGTTTTTTTTCTTTAGGTAAGATGCTATGCTCTTTGATAGTTCTAATGAATCATTATCGTTCCTGCTTGCTATGAAATACATAATGAGCGGCAAGTCTCAGTTGTTTAAATAAATTGCGGTTTATAGGCAAAATTTGCCTCTTTTTTAGACTATGTAGACTAAAATTGCCTAATTAGATAACTATTTTAAAAAGAACAGGCAAACATTGCAGAATGGAGCAGCAGCTAATAGCTAAGTTTGATAACGAGACAGAAAGGCTTATACATCTGGTTATAGAGCTTAAAAAGCAGAGAAATGCAGTTATTCTTGCGCATAATTATCAGAATCCTGAGATGTATAAAATAGCCGACTATATTGGGGACTCTTTGGGCTTATCGCAGGAAGCTGCCAAAACAGATGCTGATATAATATTATTCTGCGGCGTTAAGTTCATGGCAGAGACTGCAAAAATACTAAGCCCTAGCAAGACTGTTCTATTGCCTACACTAGATGCAGGATGCTCATTAGCAGATATGGCTACACCAGAAAAACTAGCGGAAGTAAAGAAAATGCACCCTGAAGCTGCGGTTGTGAGCTATGTTAATACAACTGCTGATATAAAGGCAATGTCCGATGTTTGTTGTACTTCCATGAATGCCGTGAGAATTGTAAACTCTTTGCCAAATGATGAAATAATATTTCTTCCGGATAGAAATCTAGGAAGGTATGTGGCATCAAAGACGAATAAACGAATAATATTATGGGATGGATATTGTTTTGTCCATGACAAATTAAATGCAAAAATTCTTGCCGATTTGAAGAAAAAAAACCCCGAAGCAAAAATAATTGCGCATCCTGAATGCAGGGAAGAAATATTGCAGATGGCAGACCATGTGTGCGGGACTGGCGGAATGGCAAAGTTTGCGAATTCAAACGGGACAAAAGACTTTATTGTTGTAACAGAGTGCGGAATGACGGAGATGCTAAGGCAAGATGTGCCAAACAAGAATTTTTATTCCTTCTGCAACATCTGCCCCTACATGAAATCAACAACCTTGCCTTTGGTAGTGCAGTCTTTGGTATACAACCAACATGAGATAACATTGCCGAAGGATATAATTGCCAAGGCAAAAAGGGCATTGGACAGGATGCTGGAATTTAATTAAGATGAGAAAAGACCTTGTTCTTGAATTCTGGGACAAGAGCAAATATTTGGATATTAAAAATAAAGAATATAAAAATTATGTTAATAAAACAATTGATGGAAAATTAAAAGAAGATTATTACAATGAAGATATAACCACGAATTCTTTAATTAATAAAAATAAAAAAATCAAAGCAATTATTGTAGCAAAGCAAGATGGCATTGTTGCCGGAATTGACGAGACTTCTGCATTTTTACGAAAAAATAAGATAAATGCCATTGAAAAAAGCAAAGATGGGGACAAAGTCAAAAATAATGACCCTATCTTAGAACTTTATGGAAATGCGAGAAAAATACTGGCTTATGAAAGGACTTTGCTTAACCTATTGCAGAGAATGAGCGGCATAGCGACATTGGCATATAACACTAATGAATTAACAAAAAATAGTTGCTTCATTTCCGGAACAAGAAAAACATTATTCTCATTAACAGACAAAAAAGCTGTTTCTGTTGGCGGCGGATTGACGCATAGGCTAAATTTAAGCGGTTTTATTTTAATTAAAGACAATCACTTGAAATTATTAAATGATGGCATTGATAAGGCGTTGAAACTGGCAAATAAAAATAAGAAAACAAAATATGTGGAAATAGAAGCCAAAAATGAAAAAGAGGCTTTGGAAGCAGCAGAAACAATTTTTAGTTTAAACTCCAACAAATTATTTGCCATTATGTTTGACAATATGAAGCCAATACAAATAAAAAACTCAATTAAAAAAATTAACCATATTATTAATGGAAATTCAATAAATACTAAAAAAAATAATGGGAAAAAATTAAATAATAAACTATTGTTTGAAGCTTCTGGCGGCATAAACGAGAAAAACATTTCGGGATATTCCGAAACTGGAGTGGATGTAATATCTCTTGGCTCTTTGACACATTCAGTTAAATCATTCGACTTATCGCTTGAAATTCTTTAGCTATGGAAATGAAAACAGATTTTTTGGTTATTGGCTCTGGACTATCTGGATTATATTTTGCTCTTAATGCGTCAAAATACGGAAAATGCCTTGTCATTACAAAAGGTGGAATTTCCGAGTCAAATACAAAATATGCTCAAGGCGGAATTGCAGCGGTTTTTGACAAAAAAGACAGCTTTGAAAGCCATATAAAAGACACATTAAAAGCAGGCGCTGAGTTATGCAACAAGAAAAATGTAAAAATAATGGTGGAAAATGCGCCTCATGAAATTGAAAAATTGGTCTCTTATGGCATCGAATTCGATAAAAGTAATGGAAAATTTGAGCTCGGAATGGAAGGCGCGCACAACAGCAGGAGAATTTTGCACAATAAAGATGCTACAGGAGCGGAAATTGAAAATAAGCTTGTTAAAGCTGTTAAAAATAATAAAAATATTTCGGTCATGGAAAATATTATCTTACTAAGATTAGCAGTGGAAAATAAGATATGCTATGGCGCTTTATTTCTTGATGCTGCATCTAATTCTATTTTTGATGTTAAATCAAAGTGCACTGTTCTAGCAACTGGTGGAATTGGTCAGGTCTACAAATATACTACCAATCCGGAAATTGCAACCGGAGACGGCATAACAGCATCTTTTGAGGCAGGAGCGGAAATTGAAAATATGGAATTCGTTCAGTTTCATCCTACTGCATTGAATACAGATTCTGGAGTAAAGTTCCTAATCTCTGAAGCATTAAGAGGAGAAGGGGCTTATGTTGTCAATTCCGCTGGTGAAAGATTTATCAAACAGGATTTAAAAGAATTAGCGCCAAGGGACATTTTAGCCAGGGAAATTTTTAATGATATGAAAAAAAGCCAAGTTTTTTTGGATATTTCACATAGGGATGCTGACTTTATAAGATCAAGATTTCCAAATATCTATAAAACATGTCTGGAATTCAATTTTGATATAACCCAAGACAAAATTCCAATTACCCCGGCAGCGCATTTTTTATGTGGGGGCATCAAAACAGACTCTTATGGCCGGACAACGATAAAAAACCTTTTTGCAGTCGGGGAATGCGCTTGCACTGGGGTGCATGGAGCTAATAGGCTGGCTTCCAATTCATTATTGGAATGCTTAGTTTTTTCTGCAAGGGCCGCTGAAAAAGCAAAATCCTATAGCAATAATAAAATCCCATTTAATAATCAAAATTATAAAAAATTTAAAATCAAAAAAATAAGCATGAATGAAGAAAAAGAATTAATTGAACTTCAAAATAAAATAAAATGGATTATGTGGGAAAAAGCAGGAATAATAAGGAGCCCAAATGAATTAAAACTTGCATTAAGAGAAATAGCTGAATTAGAAAAAGAAATCAAGAAAAGTTATAAGAATATGATACATAAATTAATAATTAAAACCAAAAATATGATTATTGTTTCTAAATTAATTGTTTTAGCATCTTTTAAAAGAAAAAAGAGTGTTGGGTGTTTCTATCTTGAATAAAAGAAAAACTTTCTTTATTCGCAAACATTTTTAAATTTGTTGCCCTTTTCTGGAAAAAATCATGTACGAGCTTATTATAACTGAGAAGCCTAATGCAGCCAGCAAAATTGCGGAAGCCTTGGCAGAAGGAAAGCCAATAAAGGAAAATATAGACGGAGTTCCGTATTATAAAATAACCCGGGGAAAAAGGGATATTGTGGTTGCATGCGCAGTGGGCCATTTATACGGATTGGATGAAAAAGAAAAAAAAGGCTGGAGATTTCCGGTTTTTGATATTGAATGGAAGCCAGCAGGAGATATAAGCAGGAAATCAGGATTCTCGAAAAAATACCTCAATACCATAAAGAAGCTTGCTAAGGAAGCGGATGAGTTCACTGTCGCCACAGATTATGACCAGGAAGGATCTGTAATAGGAAAGAACATAATCACTTTGGCGTGCAAAAAGAAAGATGCGAATAGGATGAAGTTTTCTACTTTAACAAAACCCGATTTAATAGAAGCATATGGAAATAAATCAAAGCATTTGGACTGGCCGCAGGCAACTGCAGGCGAAACAAGGCATTACCTGGATTTCTATAATGGTATAAACTATTCAAGGGCTTTGACTTCGTCAATAAAGGCTGCAGGAAGCTTTAAGCTGATGTCGACTGGCCGCGTTCAAGGGCCAGCATTAAAAATAATTGTGGACAGGGAAAAAGAGATTAAGGCATTTAAGCCAGTTCCTTTCTGGCAGATAGAGCTGCAAGGCGCGGTCAACAAGGGGGATATTTCAGCTTGGCACAAGCAAGACAAGTTCTGGGACAAAAAGGAAGCCGATAAAGTAATGCAGAAAGTCAAGAATGAGAAAAAAGCTGCGGTTGATAAGGCGGAAAAGAGGCAATTTAACCAACAAGCGCCAGTGCCTTTCGATTTAACAACATTGCAAATGGAATCTTACCGCTGCCATGGAATAAGCCCGAAAGAGACATTGAGCATAGCTCAGGAGCTTTACACTTCAGGGTTAATCTCCTATCCGAGAACTTCTTCCCAGCAATTGTCGGATAAAATAGGATACAAAAATATAATGGTGCAGCTGCAAAAACAAAAAGTGTATTCCCAATTAATCAATAAATTATTGTCAAAAAAAATATTGGTGCCTAATAACGGAGAAAAGACTGATCCTGCGCATCCTGCAATTTATCCTACTGGCATTAACCCCGTAAATTTAAACCAAAGAGAAGAAAAGGTTTATGACGTGGTTGTTAAAAGATTCATGTCTACTTTTGCTGAGCCTGCCGTAAGAGAGACTATGACTATCGATGTAAATTGCAAA
This sequence comes from Candidatus Woesearchaeota archaeon, assembly GCA_016187495.1. Lineage (GTDB taxonomy): Archaea > Nanobdellota > Nanobdellia > Woesearchaeales > GW2011-AR4 > JACPJP01. The sequence goes on along the minus strand of JACPJP010000007.1, from coordinate 42,505 downwards.
GACGAGATTTTTATTGCTAAAGGCACAAGGACAATTGAAAAAGGATGGCACATTTTTTATGAGCCTTATGTAAAGATTGAGGAAGAGGAATTGCCTGCGGTAAATAAGAATGATATTATTTCAGTCAAGAAAATAACAATGCATGATAAGGAAACGCAGCCGCCAAAAAGATATACTCCTGCTTCTATAATCAAGGAGCTTGAAAAAAAGAATTTGGGAACGAAAGCCACAAGGTCTGAAATTGTTGATACACTATTCCAGCGAGGCTATGTTGCAGGAAAAGCTATAGAAGCCACAAATCTTGGGATTAAGACTGTAGAAACTCTTGAGAAATATGTGCCTAAAATAGTTGATGAGGAGCTTACAAGGCATTTTGAGGAGGATATGGAAAAAATTATGGAAGATAAGATAAAAAAAGAAGTTGTCCTAGAGGAAGCTAAAGGTGCTATTACAAATATACTGTCTGATTTCAAGAAAAAAGAAAAGGAAATAGGCAAGGAACTCTTGGCAGCTAATATTGAGACAAGGGATGCTTTATCTAATTTAGGAAAATGCCCTGTCTGCAAGGAAGGTGATTTGCAGATAAGGAGCGGAAAATACGGAAGCTTTGCTGCCTGCAACCAATACCCGAAATGCAAAACTGCAATATCTTTGCCTTCTAATGCTCTAATCAAGCCTGCTAAAAAGATTTGCGAGACATGCGGGTTTCCAATGGTGGTTGCCATCAAACGGGGAAAAAGGCCACAGGATTTCTGCTTAAATAAAAAATGCCCAACTAAACATGTTGAAGGGGAAGCAGGAAAAGAGGCAAAAGCAATCGCTAAGGGAAAAATAGAGAAGCAATGCCCAAAATGCAAGGAAGGAAAAATTGTATTGAGGGGGAGCATTTATGGAAAATTTTATGGTTGCAGCTTGTATCCTAAATGCAAATACATACAAAGATTAGAAACAACCGGGACAAAAAATGATACAGCAGAAGATAATAATCCCTAAAATTCATGAATTCTTAGTTCTCCGATTCCATTGTCAATCAAAACGGTTATTGTTGCTATTGGAATGAACATGTCTATAACGCTGAATGGCGGCAAGCCTAATAAAGGAAGCTCAATTAATGAAATAAAAGCAAGTTTTTTGTTTTTTAGGATTATCAGCAGTATCAGGAAGGTTATAATGTCCCATGCCTCGTTAATTATAGGAATCCACGCTATAAAAAAATCAATTAAATCTAAAATTATTGCAATGCCGAGTTTTATTCTTGCAAATACTAATCCTATCTTTTTAAGGAATTTGTTGCTTTTCTTTTCTTTGCCAACAATTTCAACATCTACTTTTTTGGCTTGCATACACTAATCTATTTATACGCATTTAAAAATATTATTGGACTTTGAGCAATGAAACTAAAATCAAATGGTAGAAAACATAAAAATATTAAAAGAAGTTGAATTATATCCGTAAGATGAAAAAAATTATTGTTTTAGTGCTTGTACTAACGTTATTTTTGCTTCCAAATGCGGCTGCAAAACAAGGCCATATGCGCCTATTGGCAGTGACTGAGACCAGCAACGGTGATGTCGGTGGAATAGCAGACCTTTACCTTGAAATAAAGCCCGGAACAGGAAGAGTTTACCTTGAGACTTTTCCTTTGACTAAGGTTGATACGCAGATTTCGACTAGGTTTGCAAAAGAAATAGCTTGCGATTTTCTTGATCAAGATTGCGATAAATACGACTTTTTCTATACAATAACCGCTGACTCGTCTATTATAGGGGGCCCATCAGCAGGCTCTGCAATAGCCGTACTTACAGTATCTATGATTAAAGGCGTTCCATTAGATGAAAATGTTGCTATTACCGGAACCATAAACTCTGGAGGTGTAATAGGGCCCGTTGGCGGGATAGGGGCAAAAATAGAAGCTGCTAAAATGGCAGGAATGGAAAAAGTGCTTATACCTATAGGGGAACATTCTGGAGAACTAAAAATAGAACTCAATGAAAGCACGAATCAAACTATGAATCAGAGCATCAATGAAACCATCAATGAAACAGTCAATTTAAGCGAAGCCGAAGAAGAATTTAAAATTGAAATAAAGGAAATTGCCACCTTGGACGAGGCATTATTCGAGTTCACTGGAAAAATATTCAGGGAAAGAAAGACAAACATAACAATAAGCCAGAATTATGCAGATACAATGAAAAAGTTGGCTATACAATTATGCTCCAGAAGCACAAATTTAAGAAACAAAATTCTAAATCTAAGCGATAATGCTACAAAGGGCATACTGGACAATGCGCTAAATTTGTCTACAAGGGGAAAAGAATATTTTGAAAGCAGTAAGTTCTATTCTTCAGCAAGCTTTTGTTTCGGTTCTAATGTAGAGTTTAGCTATCTGATATTAGCAAAGATGAATTTGACAGATACGGAAATAATTGAGAAGATATATGGGCTAAGAAGCGAAATAGAAAGCTTTGATGCAGAAATAGATAATAAGGAACTAAAGACAGTCACGGATTTAGAAAGCTACATGACTGTCAAGGAGCGCTTAATAGAGGCAAATGAATTTGTTGATTTAGTACAAGAATCGTTTGACAACAATGATACTAATTTAAGGAATCTGGCTTATGCAATGGAGAGGCTTAATTCAGCTAAATCATGGGCGGAGTTTTTGGACAATGAAGGCAAGGAATTTGATTTTAATAATAAAACTGTTGAGAATGCATGCAGGGCAAAGCTTTCTGAAGTGGAGGAAAGGCTGCAGTATGTGGAGATTTATTTGCCTCAGAGCCTAGAAAATACAAGAAAGGAATTGGAATACGCTTATAACGATAGGGACGAGGGAAATTTTGAGCTGTGCTTGTCCAAGGCGAGCAAGGCAAAAGCCAATGTTGACACTGTGCTTAGCGTTTTTGGCGTAAAGAATGAAGATGTTAAAAGAGTTGTTGACAAAAAGCTAGAGATTGTAGAAAGCACCTTAGTTGAGGAAACAGAAAAGGGCATTTTTCCTATTGTAGGCTACAGTTATTTCGAATATGCAAATTCATTGAAGGAAAATGATCCGTTTTCAGCGCTGCTTTATTCAGAATATGCTTTAGAACTAAGCAATTTGGATATCTACTTTAAAACTCAAAAGGCAGAAAAATTCATTTTATTTGATAATGTTGATAAAAAGCTTTTAATTGTATTAGTTGTAGGCATACTACTAGGGTTTGTTATTGGGAAACTTAGCGGTTTTAAAGTTAAAAATAAGAAAATTAAGGCAAAATGAAAAATAAAGTAAAAATTGATTATTAAAACCCCGGCAAAGCTTGCGCCCTGCCAGGGAAAAAGAGGTGATAGATTATTGTTGATTACTCAACAATAGTCTAACTCAATTGTTACTTTAGGATAGTAGTATTTAAATTTTTTGGATTGTTTTTTGTTTTGTTGTCGTCAAGTTGTGGTTAAATTAGAGAAAAAGTGTTAAAAATCAATTATATCCCTTTCAGTTTTGTAATCTTGGTATTCTTAATAATCAATGGATGCGATAATAATGCAACTGGGAATATTATCTATGAAAATATTAATGAGAATAAGGTTATTAATGAGAACGATGTTAAGATTAATGCATATTTCTGTCCAAAACACGATTGCGAATCGGCAATAATTGAAAGCATCAATAATGCTGAAAAATCTGTCAACTGCGCTTTCTACGACCTAAATTTAAAGGATTTAATTAGTGCAATAACAAAAAAGAGCAATTCTGCCGATGTAAATGTAGTAATCGACACTGAGAACTATGATGGGCAGATAAAAGGGAACATCATTAAGATTGCAAAAACAAATGCAAAGATGCACAATAAGTTTTGCGTTATTGATGGAAACCTTGTATTAATGGGCAGCACTAATCCGACAAGCAACGGTGTAAATAAGAACAATAATAATCTCGTAATAATTAATTCTAATTATATTGCTGGAAATTACCAAGACGAGTTTTATGAGCTATGGAATGGCATTTATTCCAGCGGAAATAATGTTAAGTACAGTCAAATCAATACCCCTATTGGACAAATTGAAAACTATTTCTGCCCTGAAGACTGTGGATTGGAAGCTAAGGGAGGAGCTTACAGAGTTATTGAACTCATAAGAAATGCTAAAAGCTCAGTAAAAATAGCTTCTTTTAGCTTTACTCATGAAGAGCTGGCAGATGAACTGCTTAAGGCAGATATTAAAGGCATAAATGTTTCTATTTTGATGGAAAGAAGACAAAGAAACGTGCAAAATTCTCAATATACAAGATTAATGGATTTTGGCTTAAATATAAGGGTTGATGGCAACAAGAATAATATGCACCATAAATTCATTGTTGTAGATGATAAAGTTGTAATTACCGGCAGCCCAAATTTCACTTCGAGCGGATTTAACAGGAATGATGAGAATATGCTAATCATTTTTAATGAAGAGCTTGCTTTAGGCTTTGTTAAGGAGTTTGATAAACTCTTTTTAGAAGGAGAAGTAGTTTAAATTACTTCTTTTTGCCCTCTTCTGGCAATAAAATAGGTATTCCTTGCTTTATAGGGTATTTGTGACCTTCTTTAATGCAGACAAGGTCTTTTTTGTCTTTTCTGTAGCGTAGGTCAGACCTGCATATAGGACATGCTAAAATATCAAACAAATCTTTTGGAATCGGGTCTTTTTTTGGCATATTATACTCAAAAACTCCGTTTTGGTGCCTCATTAGTAGTTTTCGACGAAAAGGAGGGAAAAGTTTATATAGGTGCAGTTATTCCTATTTAAAAAGATTATTGTTTTTTGATTGCTATTTTACAAAATTGTTTTGTAAAAAAAGGTGGTTTGGATATATTAATTTTATGTTGGCCTTACATTGACCTATGCGGAGGAATGAGCAAAAATGCCTGAGCTTGTAAAAAAATGCCCTGAGTGCGGTGGCATAAACCTAAACTGGAATAAGGAAAGGGGAGAAATAATCTGCAGAGACTGTGGACTGGTCATAGAAGAAAAGATGGTTGATTTTACGCAGGAATGGCGCGAGTTTGATTCTGAGGATGGTGAAAGAAGGAGAGCAGGAGCTCCTATGACTTACACTCAATATGACCATGGCTTAGGCACTGAAGTTGGCCAAAAAGCAGATTTATTTAAGTTAGGGGGCAAAGACAGGAATAAGTTTTTTAGATTAAGAAAATGGCAGTATAGAATTTCTACAGCAATAGAAAGAAACCTTAAATTGGCTTTGGCCGAGCTTAAGAGGGTTAGCTCTTACTTAAAACTTCCAAAGTCTGTTGAAGAGGAATCTGCTAGAATATATACTTTAGCAGTCCAGAGAGGGCTTGTAAGGGGCAGAAGCATGGAAAGCGTTGTTGCAGGGGCTTTATATGCTGCTTGTCGTAGGCATGATGTTCCTAGGACTTTAGATGAGCTTTCAGAAGCTTCTGGCATTGAGAAGAAGGAAATTGGAAGGACTTACAGGTTTGTTACTCGCGAATTAGGCATTACGATATTGCCTTCAAATCCAGCAGATTACATAGCGAGGTTTGCATCTTCCCTTAAATTGAATGCTGAAACGCAAAGCAATGCTATAGAGATACTTGAGAGGGCGCAGAAAGCCGAGCTTACTTCAGGAAGAGGCCCTACAGGAATTGCAGCAGCCGCTTTGTATGTGGCTGCTTTGCTTCATGGCGAAAAAAGGACGCAAAGGGAAGTAGCGGATGTTGCTGGCGTTACAGAAGTTACAATCAGAAATAGATACAAGGAATTGCTTGATGAATTAAAGCTGGAAAAGGAAATTAAGAAGAAAAAGAAGGCAAGGAAGAAGAGATAGTTCTTTTATTTTCATTATTTTTAAATTGCACTTATAAAAAAGAGGCATAGCAGACTGCCCCTATGGCTAATAAAGACTTAGAAACAATACTGATGCAAGATTTGCATGTTGTTGCAATACATCCTGTAGAGGAATGGAATTTACCAAGCTTGGACGAAATAGGTTATTCTTTATGGGTGGACATAGGCCCGAGAAGATTAGCTTTGGAAAGGTTATATAAACTTTTGAATGGACCCTACATAGAAGATAATCTTGAAAACCATGAACTAAGAAGAAGATGGAGGACTCAGATGGAGGAAAAATATCCTTGGTTTTATAGCTATTACGTGGACAATGCGCTAAGGGTAAATACGATGGTGCAAGTTGTGCAATCAGCAATGAGATTATTAAAAAGGGGCTATAAAGGCCTGAGGAGGGAAGAGTTTGAGGCACTTGCGCAAGCAGCTCATCAGAAAACCGAAGAAGCAGCATCCAATTATGACTCGAAGTCAATATACGAGAAAATTAATGCTGCAAGGCAGGTTAAATATGCAGTGTATAATGTTATTATGTTTCTTTACAACCAAGGCGCAGACGCAGCAAAAGAAACGCTTCAATGTGTTACTACAAAAGGATAATTTAATATAAAACAATCCTTAATTCTGATTTCATTATGGCAATTAAGGAAAATGTGCAAGAGATAAGGCGCAATATTCCCGTTTATGTAACTCTGGTTGCAGCAGTAAAATACGCTTCTAATGAGCAGATTTTGGAGTTAGTTAAATCAGGAGTAAAAGATTTAGGGTTTAATACCCACCAGCAGCTAAAGAAGACAAGACAATTGCTAACTTCTGATGCAAGAATACACTTTATAGGTCATTTGCAGAGCAATAAGGTTAGGAAGGTTCTACAGGAAAATATTTTTCTGATACAAAGCGTTGATTCTTATAGCCTAGCAGAGAGAATAAATAATGCAGCAAATGAATTAGGCATTAAGCAAAATATTCTGTTGCAAGTTAAAACTGATGAAAGCAAAAAACATGGCTTTAGCGCATTGGAAATAGAAGAAATTTCATTAAAGATAAACAATAATTTAAAAAATATTAAAGTCAAGGGGCTGATGACCATACCTCCATTATCCTTTAATCCAGAAGATTCCAGAAAATATTTTTCATTGGTACAAAATTTATCTGATAATATTTCAAAAAAAATAAATAAAAAATTAGAGTATTTATCAATGGGCATGTCTGATGACTATAAAATAGCGATAGAAGAAGGCTCGAATATGGTGAGGATTGGCAGGGCTATTTTTGAATCGTAAGATTTTTAAGTTAGATAATTTTTTATAATTCCATGGCAAACGCATTTTCAAGAAGCTGGGAAATAACAAAATTAAGCTTTAATGTTATGAAGCAGGACAAGGAGTTGTTAGCATTTCCTATTTTAGCCACTACCTTTTCATTGATTTTTATTGCTGCCATGGTTTTTCCATCTGTATTTTTAGGACTTGTAACAATGAATGCAGAATATGCCGGAGCTGCAGAGTACATAATTTTGTTTTTAATTTATTTTGGATTGGCTTTTATTGCCACTTTCTTCAATGTATGCGTTGTTTACACAACAAAGAAGAGGTTTGAGGGAGGCAATGCAACTTTTGGAGAAAGCATAAATTTTGCAGTTTCAAAAATCAACTTAATATTTCTGTGGAGCGCTGTTTCTGCCACTGTCGGAATAATATTGAGGATTATTGATGAAATGGCTGAGAGAGCGGGAAGAAGCGGGCAAATTTTGCTTTACGTTACAAGGTCAATTCTTGGCGTGGTCTGGAGCATTGTAACCATTTTTGTCATACCTGGAATGGTTTATTACAACCTAAGCCCTTTTGACGCCATAAAGAAATCTGTTGCAGTATTGAAGAAAACATGGGGGGAAAGCCTGGTTAGGTATTATGGGCTGGGTTTGGTTCAATTGATTGTTATCTTAATCGGAGCTGTGCTTATTGTTCCTTTGTTTATGCTGCTTTTTCCTTTAGGCTTATTTTGGACTCTTGGAATTATCTTGCTTGGAATACTTTATCTTGTTGTAGTGATGCTGGTTTTTGGCATTGCAAACCAGATTTTTAATACAGCATTATTTGTTTATGCCGACAGCGGAAAAATACCTTCTGGCTATAACAAAGAAATAATGGAAAACGCTTTCCATAAAAAAGCTCAGAGCTTTGGGCAGAGCGGAACAATTTAACAAATTTTATATACTCTTTTTTCAATTGCATTTTTAGTCAGACTATTTTATAAAAATTGGTGAGCTAATGAAGAATTTTGATGTAATTGTGATTGGAGCAGGCTCTGGGCTTAATATTTCCTCAGCTACTTCTTCCAGAGGACTGAAAACAGCGATTGTTGAGAAAGGACATATGGGAGGCACTTGTTTAAACCGGGGCTGCATTCCCTCAAAGATTATAATCCATTCTGCTGATGTTGCCGAAACAATAAACAATGCCAAAAGCTTTGGGATTAATGCCAAGGGCTTTACTGTCGATTTCAAAAAAGTCACGGAAAGGGCTTCAAAGATAGTTGATGAGGACGCAAAGAGTATAGAAGAGGGAATAAGGTCTGATAAAGACACAGTTTTGTTCAAGACAGAAGGCAGATTTATTGGATATAAAACGTTAAAAGTAGGGAATAAGGCAATAAATGGGGATAAAATCATCATTGCCGCTGGAACAAGACCGTTTATACCTCCAATAGAAGGATTGGATAAGGTTGGTTATATGACTAGTGATGAAGCCTTGCGATTAACAATACATCCAAAATCTTTAACAATAATTGGCGGGGGCTATATAGCTGCTGAACTTGCTCATTTTTACGGGGCGTTGGGAACAAAAATAAATATAATCCAAAGAAGGGATGTTTTGATTCCGAATGAGGACGGGGAGATTGCAGAAAAGTTTACAAAGATTTTTAGCAAAAAATACAACATTTTTCTGAATTCTGACGCAATAAAGGTTTCAAAGAAAGGCGATAAAATAATAACAACAATAAAAAATAGAGATAATAATAAGAATAAACTAAAAAATATTGTTTCTGATAAATTATTGATTGCTGCTGGTAGGATTCCTAATACAGATATTCTTGATGTTGCTAAGACAGGCGTTAAGACAGACAAAAATGGCTTTATTAAAATGAATAAGTATATGGAAACAACAGCAAAGGATATCTGGGCTTTGGGCGATATTTGTGGCATTTATTTGTTCAAGCACAGCGCTAATTTGGAAGCGCAATACGTGTATTACAATGCTTTTGGCAAACATAAAAAGAAAGTGGATTATAGTGCAATGCCTCATGCAATTTTTTCCTCTCCACAAATCGCAGGCGTTGGATATACAGAAGAGCAATTAAAGGAGAAAAAAATTCCCTATCTTGTTGGAAGGAAAAATTATATTGAAACTGCGATGGGAACAGCGCTTAATGATAAAGAAGGATTTGTTAAAATGATGATTGATAAAAAAACAAGAGAAATACTTGGGTGCCACATTTTAGGGACAGATGCCTCCACTTTAATACATGAGGTTATTATAGCTATGAAAGCCAATCAGACAGTTGATATCCTAAACAAGGCGGTGCATATACATCCAGCTTTAAGCGAGGTTGTGCAGAGGGCTGTGTGGAATATCTGGTAAAATAACAGCAACAATTAAAAATCCATAATATTTTCTTAAGTTCTACGTGGCAGATAAAATCCTAACAAAGCAGGAAATGAGCAGATATGCAAGGCACTTAGTTTTGCCAGAGGTAAGCATAAAAGGGCAGGAGAAAATAAAGGCTGGTAAGGTTTTAGTTGTAGGAGCAGGAGGATTAGGAAGCCCCGTATTAATGTACCTTGCAGCAGCAGGAGTAGGCACAATAGGCGTTATTGATTTTGACAATGTTGAGGAAAACAATTTACAGAGGCAGATAATTCATGCTACAGATAAAGTTGGAACATCAAAGGTAGAATCAGCAAGAATCGTTATCAATAATCTAAATCCAAATATTAAAGTTGAAACTTACAATGAAAAATTAGACTCAAAAAACGCTTTGGGAATAATAAAAAAATACGATGTTGTTATTGACGGCAGCGATAATTTCCCAACAAGGTATTTAGTTAATGATGCTTGTGTGCTTTTAAAAAAGCCCTTGGCTTATGGAAGCATTTTCAGGTTCGAGGGGCATACTTCGGTGTTTAATTATGAGAATGGACCATGTTATAGGTGCATGTTCCCAAATCCTCCGCCAAGAGATGCGGTGCCTAGCTGTGCAGAAGCCGGTGTTTTAGGGGTTTTGCCAGGAATTATAGGCACGATACAGGCTACAGAGGCATTAAAGATTATTTTGGGCATTGGGGAAACCTTATCCGGGAGGTTTTTGGTTTATGATGCACTATCGCTAAATTTTAGAGAATTAAAACTAGGCAAAAATAAAAATTGTCCTATTTGCGGAGAGAGCCCTAGAATTAAGGAATTAATGGATTATGAAGAATTCTGCGATACAAAAGAAGAGGAAGAAAAATTTTTGGAAGGGGACGAAATCAGCGTCAGGCAATTAAAAAATATGATTGATGACCATGAGGGTTTTGTTTTGGTAGATGTAAGGGAAGAGCATGAGTGGGATATCTGCAAAATACAAGGAGCTAAATTAATACCGATGAGCCAAATCATGAATGATAATATCGGAATTTTGGAACATATTGAAAAAGACAAAAAAATTGTTTTGCATTGCCATACTGGCGCAAGAAGCTTAGCAGTGCTGCAACTACTGAAAAATAAAGGATTTAAGAACCTAAGGAGTTTAGCAGGGGGAATAGATGCGTGGGCTAATGAAATAGACCCGCAAGTTCCAGTTTATTGAGGTTTACAGTTTCTTGGCTAATGTGATTTCTATGGTAGAAACTCTCACATCTCTGCCTTCGTTGTTTTTGAAGCCTTCGCTGTCAATTGCTATATTCTTGACTCCTACTGTTCCGTCAAGAAACCTTTTGCTGGCAACCTCTGAGACGTCTACAGCCCTGCTTATGAATTTACCGCGGGCTTTTATAATGACTTCGTCTGCATTCTTTGTGGTAAATTGCATTACCACTCCCGTAACATAGTTCATAAATGGCTTACCACCGATAAAGATGCTGTTGTCCGGCATGTTTCTGACCTCCATGTTGTTTTTGCTGTGGTTATTAAGGTAAACTGTTTTGTCAGTAAAACTCAGTGTTTATGGAAATTAGCAAGTTTTGATTTATAAATTTATTTTTTCTCTTAACTGGAGGCAATTCCGTTCTCAACCATTTGTATTGAGCAAGAGCAAGGCAGTTTCTTAGAAGCCCTCATTAAAGCCTGCTTTGCCAGCTTTATGTTATTTCTGTCAACAGAAAGCTGGAAAATTACATTGCCTTTTTTTACCCTGGCAGCGTTGCCCAGCGGCTTTCCAAAAGCTTTTTGCATTCCTGTGGAAAACCTGTCAGCGCCTGCGCCCGATGCAAGTGGATTCTCGCGTAAAACATGATGGGGATATGGCTTAAGTTTTAAGAAGTAAGAAGAAACTCCCAGTGCAGATTCCAGAAGCTTATTGGAAGTCTGCTTTGCGCTTTCCAGGGCATTGTCCCTTATCTGAAGATCATCCTTGGACACCAAGTTTAAGGTATAAAGGAACTTCTTTTTAGGGCTCCCAAGCTCAAAACCTATTATTTTGATATTTGGGGTCATTCTTATGTAAGACTTGCCCTTGTACTTAGAAGTCCTGGTATAAGGCCTTTCCAGCCTTCTGTAGCTTACAAATTTCCTTATTCTTGCCATAAAAAAAGAGAAACTTAGGCTGTTTTTAAATGTTTCTGCCAAAGATTTTTGTGTGTCGAAAGTTTATTCAGAAATATTTATAAAAGAAGTTTGGTTTTATAACGCATTAGCGAGGGGCATAGTCCGCTATGCGAGGGTTTATTGAAAAATAATACCTTAGAGCCAAGCGGCTAATTATTGATGCTTGAGTATCAATAAGCCGATAGGCGACCGCCTGCAGAGCGGTTATTCAAGGGTTCGAGTCCCTTCCCTCGCTTTTATTTTATAGCCTATTAATTAAAATGTTCCAGACCATAAAAACAGCATATAAAAAAGATCCTGCATTAAGGAAAGGAATAACCTTCTTAGAAGTGTTCTTATACCAGGGAGTACATGCTATATGGCTGCACAGAATAGCTCATTTCTTCTATAACTTCCGTATTCCATTTATTCCAAGATTAATTTCTCAAATTAGCAGGTTTTTGACAGGCATAGAGATTCATCCTGGCGCTAAAATTGGAAAAAGATTCTTCATAGACCATGGCTCAGGAATAATAATTGGGGAAACATCGGAAATTGGCGATGATGTTATGATGTATCAAGGAGTAACCTTAGGTGGACATGGGTGGTGGGCTGATAAAAAAGGCCAGAAAAGGCACCCTACCATTGGAAATAATGTTACCCTTGGAGTAGGCTCAAAAATTCTTGGCCCTATAAAAATTGGTGACAACAGCAAAATTGGCGCAGGCGCAATTGTTATAGATGATGTTCCTCCAAACTCAACAGTTGTCGCAGAGCTTGGGAAATATATAATAAAAGAAGGCAAAAAGGTGACAAGAAAAGACATAGAAAAGGTTGAAGTTCCAAAAGAAGAATGGTTCGAGCTTAAGAGAAAAGTCTTGCTGATGGAGGAAAATCATAAAAATGACATTAAGAATTTATAATACTCTAACAAGAAAAAAAGAAGTTTTTGAGCCATCAGCGGATAAAAAGGTAAATCTCTTTGTGTGCGGCCCTACAGTATATGATTATGCGCATATAGGCCATGCAAAAACCTATGTTCAATTTGATATTATTGTAAAATACCTAAAATACTGCGGTTATAATGTTTTCTACCTCCAAAATATTACTGATATAGACGATAAGATAATCCAGAGGGCTGCTGAGAGGGAAAATGACCCAATGGAATTAGCCCGAGAATTTGAGGAAGAATACTATAAAGACATAGGCTCTCTTGGCGTTAATTCTATAAATAAATTTGCAAGAGCAACAGATTACATAAGGGAGATGATAAACCAAGTAAAAACTCTCATGGACAAAGGGTTTGCTTATATTATTGAAGATGATGGCATTTATTTCGACTTGAGCAAATTTCCAGAATATGGCAAGCTTTCTGGCAGAAAGTCTTTAGATGCAGAAGATGCCGTTTCTAGAATAGATGAAAGCGTCAAAAAAAGAAATAAAGGGGATTTTTGCCTATGGAAGAAATCTAAGAAAGATGAGCCTTCTTGGCCAGATCCATGGTTTGATAGAGGGCGTCCAGGATGGCATATTGAAGATACGGCAATTAGCGAGAAATTCTTTGGCTCGCAGTATGATGTGCATGGTGGCGCTCGTGACTTAATATTCCCGCATCATGAAGCTGAGATTGCACAGATGGAATCAGCTTCCGGAAAAAAGCCATTTGTAAGGTATTGGCTGCATACTGGCTTTTTGAATGTTAAGGGGCAGAAGATGGCAAAGTCTTTAGGAAATTTCATTACAATAAGAGACGCATTGAAAGAGTATTATAGCAAGGTTTTGAGGTTTTTCTATCTTTCCGGGCATTACAGAAGCCCCATAGACTTTTCTGAGGAATTATTGGAGCAGGCTAAAAACAGCTTGGAGAGGTTAAATGATTTTGTAAGAAAGGTAAAAAACAGTAAAGAAAAAGATGACATATCTTTAATCGATAAAACAAAAAAAGAATTTCAGGAACACATGGACGATGATTTTGACACTCCAGGCGCTTTAGCCGTAATCTTTGATTTTGTAAAGGATGTCCATAAAAAAGGCGGAGGCAAGAAAAGCTATGGGCTAATGCTGGAATTTGACAAGATTTTTAATGTTTTAGATATAGAAGAGCAAAAGGTCCTTCCAGAAATAAGAAAATTGGTTGAAGAGAGAGACGAGGCAAGAGCGAAAAAAGACTTTAAAAAAGCTGATCAAATAAGGGAAGAAATTAAAAGTAAAGGCTACTTATTGGAGGATTCTGATGAGGTTACTGTGATAAAGAAGAATTAATCCTCGACAACAACCTCATAATCTGCTATAGAGTCCTTGTTTAACTGCTCAAAAATAATCTCCTCGGCTTTTGTAGTCGCTATTAAATCGTCTTTTATGCTTTCAAAATCTGCCTTTGTAATTTTTCCTTTTACAATTATTTTTTTTATGGAGTCTTTCATGGACATATTTTTTTCAGCCTTTACCCTTCTTGCATGCTGCAAAACATAAACAAAAAAATCTCCAATATTTTCAGCTTTGTTATTTATTATGTCTAAATCTGGCCATTTTGTCAGATGTACGCTTTTGATTTTCTCATGTTGTTTAAAGAAAGAATGGTAAAGCTCTTCTGTTATGAAGGGTGTTATAGGGGCCATTAATTTTATTATTGCAAACAATGAGTTGTAAAGTGTATATTGCGCTGATACTCTTGCTTCCTTGCCCCTTTTGTTAGGGTTATAAATCCTGTCTTTTACAATCTCAAGGTAATTGTCGCAAAAATTCTGCCAGAAAAACTTATCTACCTCAAGCTTTGTATGAGAATATTCATAACTATTAAAAAATTCAGTTGAGTCTTTTATAAGCCTGCTTAATTTTGATAGTAGCCATAAATCCATTGTTTCGAGCTTTTTTGGCTTCTGCAGCTTGTAGTCCTGTAAGTGCATGAATGCAAACTTTGACGCATTCCAGATTTTTGTAGTAAATTTTATTCCTGTTACAATATCTTTTTCCTGGAATGGAAGGTCGTCTCCAAGCTTAGAGCCAGCTGCCCAGAATCTTATAGCATCTGCAGAATATTTTTTTAGGGTTTCTCTTGGGTCAACAACATTGCCTTTTGATTTTGACATTTTTTTTCCATGAGGGTCCAAAGCCCATCCCGAAATCATCACATCTTTCCATGGGATATTCTGATGGTGGAAATAGCTTTTAACTATAGTATTAAAGAGCCAGAAAGTTATTATGTCATGGGCTTGAGGCCTTAATGACATTGGCAGCAGTTTTTTAAATATGGATTTGTCTTTAAATAATCCAACAGCTATGTCTGGGGTTAATGAAGAAGTTGCCCATGTGTCCAAAACATCCTTTTCAGGCTCAAAATCGTTAGAGCCGCATTTGCATTTGCCTTTTGGCTTGTCAGCTAGGGGATCGACTGGAAGCTGCATTTCATCTGCTACTATAATCTCATTGCATTTCTTGCAGTGCCATGCAGGTATTGGAACTCCAAAATGCCTTTGCCTTGAGATATTCCAGTCCCACTTTAACCCATCAATCCAGTTTTCATATCTTGCCCTCATGTGCTCAGGACGCCATTTTATCCTTCGGCCATATTTTATGAAATCTCCCTTTAGGTCAAGATATCTTATGAACCACTGGTCTGTGTTTAGAATTTCAATGTCAGTCTCGCACCTTTCATGCACATTGACAACATGTTTTATTGGCTCTATTTTTTCTATCTTATTCTCTTCCTTCAATGATTCTATGACTTCTTTCCTAGCCTTTTTTACGTGCATTCCTGAAAATTTTCCGGCTTTTTCATTTAATGTCCCATTTTTATTTATTATTTCTATTGGCTTAATTTTGAATTCTTCTATCCATTTTACATCATCCATGTCGCCATAAGTGCAATGATATACGGCGCCAGAGCCAAATTCCATATCCACATCTTTATTTGCGTTTATTTTTACTTCCCTGTCTGAGAAAGGTATTTTTGCCTTTGCCCCTATGAATTTTTTATAGCGCTTATCATCCGGATGCACATGTATTGCTACGCATGCTGGCAAAAGCTCCGGCCTTGTTGTTGCTATTGTTATCTGCTTGCCCAAGCTAGTGTCAAATTTCATATAAACTAAATTGGAGTCCCTTTCAGAGTCTTTCATTTCAACTTGAGCTATAGCGGTCTGGCATTCAGGGCACCATACGAAAGGAGCGCGTTTTTTGTAGATTCTTCCAATTTTGTATAAATCAATGAATGATTTTTGGGAGACTTTTTGGGAATGCGCATCAATGGTCGTATAGAAAATATTAAAGTCAGCGCTAATCCCAATTCTTTTCCAGTCATAGACAAAATCAGGCCTTATCTCCTCTAATGTTTTGAGGCATAGCTCGACAAATTCCTTCCTTTTCATGAACTGGCCATTTACATTCTTCATCTTTTCTATCATTCTTTCTGTAGCTAGGCCATTATCATCCGTTCCAAAAGGATAGAAAACATTTTTTCCCAGCATTCTCTGGAACCTTACAACAAAATCCTGCTGCGAGTAAGAGAATGTATGGCCAAGATGCATTTTTCCGCTTACAGTTGGTGGGGGCGTGTCTACAGAGTATATTTCTGCCTTGCTTTCAGGGTCAAATTTGTAGATTTTTTCCTTTTCCCAGTACTGCATCCATTTAACCTCAGATTCTTGCGGGTTGTAATGCTTTGGCAATTCCATAATTCAATAGAAAAAAGATTTGTATTTAAAGGTTGTTGTTGAATTATGGTTGCTTGGAGTTCTGTATTTTCCGCCTCTTTTTTCTAAAAATAAGGTAATTCCGATTAACGATTTTCAGAAATATTTTCCCTGTATTGCTTTATATCCTCTTCAGATAAATTAGATACGACTTCATCAAAATCTGCCACGAACATTTTTGCTTCCTGAATCATTGTTCTTATCTTTGCTTCTTGGTCAACCTTAATGTAATACTGGGCGTCAATTCTCTTGTCTTTATGCAGATTAATTGTTTTAGTCTTATCTTCGCCTAAAAGAAAAGCTACTGCAAGAATTGAACATGCATGATTTTCACACTTTACGCCTATTTTTTGAAGAAAAGAATAAAGGGCATAATACTCTGCATAGTATATTGCAACTGTTGCCCAAAGAAAATCCTTGTCATTTAGGTCTTTTTCAGCTCTCGACAAAGATGACTTTGCCTGCTCAAGATAAGATTTTGAAAGCCTTTCATTCGGCTCAACTACTTTCAATCCGTCTTTTAACTTAAAGCACCAGCTTAGTTTTTTATTTCCCATAATATCCCCACATTACATTTATATAAAAAGAATGGTTGTTTAAAATGACATGGTTTTCTCCTATTTCTTTTACTAAGGTTTCCTGCTCTTTAATTGCTTTGCTAAAAGAATTTTCGGAAATATTAACCTGATGAACTTTATAAGGCAGGAGATGGTAAGGCAATTTTTGCTTTTCTCCAGCAACTATAAGCAAATCCAAATCAGAATTCCTGTCTGCTTTTAATCTGGCAAAACTGCCAAAAACAATAATGGGGATATTAGTATTAATGGATTTTAAGAATGTTTTAATTTGAGGGTAAGCCTCTAAAAATATGTCTGTCCTGTAAATTTCCGCTTGCAATAAGTTAGATTTTGCTTTGATATTATCCAGATTGAGGGCAAAATACTTGTTTTTGCCTTCTATTTTGCTTTTAAGCACTTTTTCTTTTTCAAGATTCATAAGCGCAGTTTGGCAGGTTTTAAGTGGAATTTTCGCAAGTTTGCTTATCTGCCTAAGATAAAATCTTGATTCTTTGTAGTTGGCCCTGTACAAAGAAATAACTTCAAGTTCATTGTTTCTATTTCGATACATATGTATCTATTTAGATACTATAGTATATAAAGGTTTTGGTTGGTTTTTGGAGGCAAGGAAGAACAATATAGAGAAGTGTCTGTTAGCTAAACCAATCCATTAGAGATGGTGAAAGTATGACGCGGACCACAATTTAATTAGGATATTTGCTTTTCATCCTTTTCTTAAATTTGATAAACTTATTTTGAAATTTTTTTTGGTTCCAAATACTATCCACTAAGATTCCTAAAATTATTGTGCCGATAATTATTTCCCATTTAAATCCAAAATTTTTGTTTAGTATATATGAAACTCCCCCCAAGATAGCTATAAACATCATATAGAAAATACTTTTTTCATTATTATCAACAAAATTCCAAAAGCCTTCCAAAACTCTTTCTCTAACTCCTCTTTTAGCAAAAAGAATAAATGTTGTGAAATGATTAACCGCCGGGATAAAGAATAATATAGTAATAACAGCCCAAACAATTTTGAAAAGGTCATTCATACCTTTTTGACCAATATTAAAAGTATAAAGGAGTAATCCACCCATAAAACTATAAAATATAAATTTTTCCAGAGTAGAAATTCTTTCTTTTAATTCATAGATAGGAGATAAAGAAATTAATGAAATATATTTTTCTTGTTTCTGTCTTTTCAATTCATCAACCTTTTTTTGTAACTCCTTTTCACCATCTTTTGTGATGCATACGTGTCCTCCAAGAATAGATGATTGCGAAACAAAATTTTTACTCTGAAGTTTATTTAAACAATCCAGAAAATCATTTAAACTCACATCAATTTCTGGAGGTTTCCTATAATGCATATCCGCAGGATTTACTCCAAGAGATTTATGAGACGTCGAAAGTGTTAGTAAAATCCAACTTCCTACATATTCTTTTGAAGTCATATTAGTAATTATTGGAGTTAATATATATAAAACTACTTAAATTTCGACCCGAGTAATATTTTGTTCAACACCTACTCTACAAACTTACTTCTTTTCCAAATCCCACTTACTCCACAAAACCCTTAAATACATCAAAAATACCCCTTACTCTATGCACCCCTTTACAATAAAATACCAGCCCAAGAAGACAAGTGATATCATAGGGCAGGATATTGCTTTAAAGAAATTAAATGAATTTGTTGTTAATTTCAAAAAACAAAGAAAGAACGCTGCGTTAATCTATGGATCTTCCGGTATTGGAAAAACAATAAGTGTTCATGCATTAGCAAACGAGCTTAATCTTGAGATTCTTGAAGTCAATGCATCTGATGTTAGGAATGCTGATGGGATAAATTCTATGGTTGGCTCTGCTGTAGGGCAGATGAGCTTGTTTGCCAAAGGCAAAATAATTTTAGTTGATGAAATAGACGGCTTGTCTGGAACAAAAGACAGGGGAGGATTGCAGGCAATAACTGCTCTTATTGAGAAAAGCTCATTTCCGATAATTCTTACTGCAACAAACCCATGGGACTACAAGTTTAATAAATTAAGAAGAAGCGCTGAAATGATTGAGTTTGTCCCATTGGATTATTTGGATATTTTTAAAATACTGCAAAAAATTTGTAACAATGAAAATATAAAATATGAGGAAGAAATTCTGAAAGGCCTTGCAAGGAGGGCTGGAAACGATGCCAGGGCAGCAATTAATGACTTACAAACGCTGACAATAGAGGCAAAGGAGCTTACAAAGAAAAGCTTGGAAGAGATTGGAGAAAGAAACAAGCTGGACACAATGATAAATGCGTTGTTTAAGATATTTAAAACCACTGATCCTAAAATCGCTGTTGCTGCTTTCGATAATATTGAAGAGGATTTAGATGAGCAATTATTATGGCTGGATGAGAATTTGCCAAGAGAATACACTAAGGCAGAGGATTTGGCAAAAGCATACGATAAATTAAGCAAAGCAGATGTTTTCAACAGGAGGATTAAAAGATGGCAGCATTATCGCTTCTTGGTATATATTAATGCTTTGATAACTGGAGGCATAGCGGTTTCAAAAAAGGAGAAATATAGCCATTATGTTCAATACAAGCCTACTGGCAAATTATCAAGCCTACTGGCAAATTATTAAAGCTATGGTGGGCGAAGCAGAAATCAATGAAAAAGAAGGCTATTGCGGAAAAGATTGCGGAAAGGACGCA
The DNA here is from genome assembly GCA_016187495.1 of Candidatus Woesearchaeota archaeon. Taxonomy (GTDB): domain Archaea; phylum Nanobdellota; class Nanobdellia; order Woesearchaeales; family GW2011-AR4; genus JACPJP01. The sequence continues at coordinate 22,941 of JACPJP010000007.1, read as the reverse complement.
TAGCTCTACAAAAGAAGTTTTGAAAGATACATTGCCTTATTTGCAGGTTGCTTTCAAGAAAAACAAGGATTTTAGGAATAAATTGACAAATGAGCTGGATTTGAGCGGGGAAGAGGTGGAGTGGTTACAGAAGTAACCATAATAAAGAATACAATAATCAAAATTTTAATAGGAATAAAAAAAATTTAAAAATAAATAATACTAAAAATTATAAAAATTCACCACAACATGATAATTATTTATCAAAGTTTTATTCAAAATATTTAAATACCCTGCTCCTAAAAATATTCTTGGTGTTTTTTATGGCAAGAGAGAGATGGCCTACAAGACTAATTTTTTTGTTTGCCGCTGTGACTTCTGCAATCGGCCTTGGAAATGTCTGGAGATTCCCGTATTTGGCGTATAAGTATGGCGGAGGTGCTTTCCTGCTGCCTTACTTAATTGCATTGGTTGTCGCAGGCATTCCATTGCTTATTCTTGAATTTGCGCTTGGACAGAAACTGCAGAAAGGTGCTGTAGATGCTTTAGCTTCAATAAAAAAGAAGTTTAGCGGAATTGGGTGGCTTGCGTTGTTTGTTGGCTTCATTGTCATAAGCTACTATGCTGTTGTGATGGGGTGGGCATTAATTTATTTCTTTACCTCAATTGGGCTGCAGTGGTCAGGTGACGCAAAAGCCTATTTTTTCAATAATGTGCTGCAATTGAGCGACAGCATAAATGTTGTTGGCAATATTGTGCCTGCGGTTTTTATTGCATTGGTTATATGCTGGATAATGATATACCTAAGCGTATGGAAAGGCACAAAAAGCGTTTCAAAAGTTGTTAGTTGGACTGTGCCTATTGCCTTAATCCTGTTTATAGCACTGATAATAAGGTCAGTAACCTTAGAAGGCTCTTTAGCTGGATTATCTTTCTACCTAACGCCGAATTTCTCAGCTTTGTTTGACACAGAAGTATGGATTGCTGCTTTTTCGCAAATATTCTTTTCTTTAAGTGTTGGTTTTGGAGTTATGATAACTTATGCCAGCTTCAATAAGCAGACAAATGATATTGCAAAGAATGCCATTATTGTTGGGATTTCCGATACCTTATTTTCAATATTCGTAGGATTTATAGTTTTTGGAACATTGGGCTTTATGTCAACAGCGCAAAACGTTCCTATTGACCAGGTTGTAGCTTCAGGGCCTAGCTTAGCTTTTGTTATATTTCCGAAGGCATTAAGCTTAATGCCTTTTGCAACCCTTTTCAGCATGATATTTTTCCTGATCCTTGTTGTAATTGCCTACGACAGCGCTTTCTCGCTTGTAGAAGCTATTAATACTGTTGTTGTTGAGAAAACAAAAATAAGAAGAGAATATATAGCACTCGTTGTGTGCATCTTGGGCTTTTTAGCGGGGCTTATTTTTGCAACAAATTCTGGTTTATATTTCCTTGATATAGTTGATCATTTTATGAACAGCTATGCCTTAATTACAGTTGGCATTTTAGAATGCATTGCTGTTGGATGGGTTTTTGGAGCTGAAAGGCTAAGAGCTTATGTAAATAAGGTTTCTGAAATTAAAATAGGCGTATGGTGGGATTATGCGATAAAGTATATTATACCACTTGCTTTATCCATAATAGTTGCATTGCAGCTAAAAGCTGAACTTGTTGAGAATTATGGGGGCTATCCGGACTGGGCTATTGTGGTTGGATGGGTCGCTGTTTTGGCTCCGGTGGTTATATCTTTCTTGGTGCCGCAGAAGAGGGTTAAGATAAGTATCAGTTGAATATTCTTTAAAACTTTGTAAAATTAGTTATATCCATTTTTTCCACCCCCTATAATTATTTAGCTTATTTTCTGATAAAAATGTCAAAAGCCGCACTAACCGAATGAAAATGTCAAGCAGAAACTTAAAGGCCATGCAATAGCAAAAATCAATACTATTATTCCAGTAAATATCATCAATTTTCTGTATTTTGGAAGTTTCAAATATATTTTTTTTAATAAATAGTACCCAATGAATAAAACTGCAAAATTTAGTACATACAATAGAATGTCATCATAGGGGTAGGGCAGCCTATCAACTTCAAATTGAAATACGTAGACTAGGAATAAGCTAGTATACAAGGTTGTGATGTTGGCTAACATGTTTAAGCAACCTAAGGCTTGATTCCAAAATAATAAACCCCTTAAGACTAAATTAGCGATTATAGGAATTAATCCAATCAAGAACACAACAAACCAGTCCAAATTCTTTTTTATTATATTATCTATCCCTTTCATTATTGTTTAATATCATTGCAGCTATATAAACTTACTTCTCTACTTATTTTTTTCTAACTGTCTTCACGTTTATATTTCATGTAGAAAACAACAAACTTTATAAAAAAATAATAACTCTTCCCTAGCATGACCAAATTAACCATTGAAGACATGGCTATATTCTGCAAGAAAAAAGGTTTTGTATATCCAAATAGTGAGATTTATGGGGGATTTTCAGGCTTCTGGGACTATGGGCATTTGGGAGTTGAGTTAAAAAATAATATCAAGAACGAGTGGTGGAAATACCATGTGCAGTCAAGGGAAGATATCGTAGGAATAGACGGCAGCATTATTACCCACCCAAAAGTCTGGGAAGCGTCGGGACATGTCGAGAGCTTTCAAGATATAATGCTTGCCTGCCCTAAGTGCAAGGAAAAAATACGAGCTGATCATTTTATTCAGGAAAAATTGCAGGTTAATGTTGAGGGGCATAAGGCGGAAGAAATAAACAGCATTATCAAAAAAAATAAATTAAAATGCCCAAAGTGCAGTTCTGATTTTGAGGATACGCAGCAGTTTAATTTAATGTTCAAGACAAATGTAGGACCTAAAGAGGATAAAAGCCCTATTGCTTATTTAAGGCCAGAAACTGCACAGCTCATGTTTGCAGACTTTAAACTTGTGGTGGACAATGCAAGGCTAAAGCTGCCCTTCGGGATTGCGCAGGCTGGAAGGGCATTTAGGAATGAGATAAGCCCAAGGGATTTTTTATTTAGAAGCCGAGAGTTTGAACAGATGGAAATAGAGTATTTTGCACATCCAGAACAAACAAACAAATGCCCTTTTATTAATGAGATTATTGATACAGAGCTTAACTTTTACAGCGCGGAAATGCAGCAGAAAAATAAAAAGCCCGTAAAAATGGAAGTAAAGGATGCGTTAAACCAAAGATTAATTTCTGAATGGCATGCATATTGGCTATCTACAGAGCAGAATTGGTTTACAAACTTGGGAGCAAAGGCAGAAAATTTTAGGGTGAGGCAGCATTTGAGAGAAGAAAAAAGCCATTACGCCTTGGATACATGGGATTTAGAATATAATTTTCCCTTTGGATGGAAAGAGCTGCAGGGCATTGCTAATAGAACCGATTTTGACTTAAAGCAGCATATGAAGTTTTCAGGAAAGGACTTGAGCATTTTTGATGAGGAAACAAAGAAGAAGATAGTGCCGCATGTCATTGCAGAGCCTTCTTTAGGGGTAGACAGGTCTTTTCTGGTTTTCATGTTTGATGCCTACGAATACGACAAAAAAAGGGAAAATGTTGTTTTGAAACTACATCCTAAATTAGCTCCGGTTAAGGTTGGGGTTTTTCCTTTAGTTTCAAATAAGCTGGAGATTGTTAAAAAAGCAAGAGAAGTTTACGATTTGTTGAAAAATGAGTTTAATTGCAGGTATGATTGTAGCGGTTCAATTGGGAGGCGCTATGCGAGAGCTGATGAGGAAGGAACGTTTTTGGGTTGTACAACAGATTTTGACACATTGAAAGACGAATCAGTAACATTGAGACATAGGGACACAACTGAACAGATAAGAATAAAAATTGACGAGTTGAAAGAAACGATAAGGAAATTAATCAATAATGAGCTAAAATTTGAGGAAGCTGGGAAATTAGTTAAATAATAGAAAAATAATACAAAATTTTATATATACTGCTCTTATTCTTAATATAATGGCAATCAAGGATTTAAAGGCAAGGCAGGGCAATGTTGAGCTGGTTGTTGATATAATCGATGTTGGAGAGCCAAGGGAATTTGAGAAGTTTGGAAAATCGGGAAGGGTTGCTACTGCTGTTGCAAAGGACGAAACTGGCGATATAAAGCTTACTTTGTGGAATGACCAAATTGATCAGGTTAAGGCTGGTGATAAAGTTCATATTACCAACGGCTATGTTTCTGAATGGCAGGGAGAAAAGCAGCTTACTACGGGCAAGATGGGCAAATTAGAGGTTGTTGGCGAAAGCCAAGAAACTAATGAAGAAATGACTAAAGGGCCTGATGAGGAAGAAGACAAGAGAATATACGAAGAATCTGAAAAAAACCTGGAAGATATTGAGGAAAAGCTGGAAGGTAGTGAAGAAAGTCTAGAAGAAGAAGTTGATGTCGAGGACGTTGAAGACTAGTAAGCGAAAGTAATTTAAATTGTATATTAATTCTGAAAATCTTAAGGGACCGTAGCTCAGACTGGGAAGGAACATCTTCGTCTAAGGAGAGCACACGCATTTTTGCGGCTCTATACGCTGAAGACGTAGTTGTCCTGGGACGTCCAAATGTTTTTACTTTTGGCGCAGGAATTCAAATCCCAGCGGTCCCACTCACTCTCTTTACAATACCTAAACCTATAATAGACAATCTTGCTTTAAATTTTTCTATTATTCCAATAAGAATATTTCTAGCATAAAATTATTTAAATAAGAATAATGTTAAGCCGATAATAAAAAATATTGAGGTGATAAGATGGAAATAATAAAAGAGATATTAAGGCAAAAGGGACTGGTTGTTAATTTTTAGTTTTTTAATTAGATTTTAATTAAAATGTGCCTACCAGTATATTCGTAGCAATTACATTAAATGTTATAATAACTGTTCCAGCAATAAGGCAGTACAATATAGTGCTTCTAACTAGGTTGATTCCGAGCTGATACTTTTCACTTAAGGTGTCAGAGCCATTTTCAATGCCGTTTACAAGGACTGTAAGTATGTAGGTTATCTGTACCACATAAATTCCGATTATTATCTGGAAATAATATGTTGGAATCCCATCTCCAAACAATCCTATCAATCCTGCTTGCGCACTTGGCCCCGACTCCGTAATTGCCTTTAGCTGTGTGCCTAATTTGCCTATTATGCTTGTCACCAATGATGTAATTCCTACCACTATTCCGGCAATTGCTGGAGTCAGAAATTTTATCTGGGAGTTCATATCAGATATTATATCACCCATCAAGTCCTTTAACCTTTCATTTACGCTGTGGATCTCCTTTATGTACCTGGAGATGTTAATTATTGCCTGGGCTGCTATCTTCGGACCTTTCTTTATCGACTGCACAAGGACTTTCATTGAACTTTCTATGAGGTTGGAGGGAAACCTTATCAAGGCGCCATAAACTGGATCAAAAATAGCATCCTTGACGCTTACGCCAAGCCTCCTGATGTTTGTGCTTACCAGTCTGAAAAAAGATCCTGAGACGGTGCCCTGCATAACATCTGCGACTTTTTCAAAAGATATTTCTGCAGGCAATCCATCCCCTAATCTATTGCCCATTTGGAACAATGCAGAAGCGAATTCAAGTTCCAGCTGGTTAGCTTTCCTTCTGATCTTTATGATATTTTTGGACCTCAACATGAAAAAAAGCCCCAATCCCAGTCCAAATGCCAGAGTAACAGACAAGCTTAATACAGTGGAACCTAGACCATAAGGCCCTATAATCTCCCCTGTTGAGGCGCTTTCCCTGTAGCCAATCAGGCAAAATCTTTTTCCGCACGAGTTGCTTAAATCAGCATCACCAAATCCGACATCAGGAATGCCAAGGCTAAACATTAGTATCGGACTTAATCCTAAAAAGAAAAACATGCCAAACACAAGAATGCTCAAGAAAATCGGATTAATGAGGATTTCTTTGTTTCCTATAGCCCATATAATATTCTTGTATTTCTTAAGATCCGGGTTCTCTTCCGATATATCTGTTTGCCCATATCCCGTAGGCCTTTTGGACAAAATGTTTTTTCCAAGGTAAAAAACCGATATTGGCAAAGCGATGTTGTATAATAATGCTATCTGGTACCATTTCACCTCTTCCATGAAGCTTACGATAAGCGGCAATATTACAAGGCCTAAAATAGGTAATATTATCCCAAGCATATGCAGCATTGTTATTGGGCTTTGCAGGTTGTGGGAGTAATGGAGCATCTTTTCGTAAGTCTCGCTTAGGATAACATCTAAGGACTTATCCAATGAATTTAATCTGTGTTCTTCGCTCCCCTCGTACAATGAGCCTTCAATCAAATGAAAAGATTCTATGAACTCAAAATTCCATTTCTTCCACGTTTCGAGGTAAATGTCAAGGCTTTCCTTTACAGTGCCGTACCTTTCATTTTCCACGTCCCACAGCACCTTCTTCAGGTCAATGCTTAACGGAGGGGCAAGATGGTCAGCTGCAAACTCTATTGCATTCTCCAGGTTGCTCGTGTGCCTCATGTATGTTACCACATAGAATATGCACAATACCATCTGGTTGCTTGTTTTCAGGCGCCAGCTGTTAGCCAAGAAATCAGGAAGCTTCATGAGAATTGCAATTAGCGATAGTCCTAAAATGAGAAAAAAAACCAGGAAAAACGTTGAGTTAATAAGCAATGAAAACAAGGAGCCAAATAATATAACTGATAGGGAGAATAGGATTGAAAAGGACATAACCCCACTAGGAGTGACTTTTAGATGCGCTATCTGCGCGCTTTCGGTAATCTCATGCCATTTGTTTTTGCCAGGATTTATTTTTAGGAGCTTTTCGCTTAGGTTGCAAAGGTTCTCATACATATTAAGGTGTCTCGGCATGTATTCCTCCCTGAATTCCTGGTACTCTTTCGATACAATCTTCTGCTTTTCTATTCTTGTTCCTAGCTCTTTCTCTATTGCTTTCTTGTACTCCTCTATTAAATCCTGCATCCTCTGCTTATTTATTCTATCTGGCATGAGAAATTAATCTTCACCTCTTTTTCAATTTGATTTATTCAATAAATTTTATTTTTATCTTATGTGCACAACTACTTTGGATGTTTTTTGCTATCGCCTTCTTTAAAGCAAAAAATCCTATTATCAATTTTTATTATTATTGTACTAAACCTCCATTTGTGAATAAATTTTATTATAAATCTAAAATTTAAACTCGGTTGCGAGCTATATTGTACTTTTCATATTGATCTTTTTTATCTGGGTTTTAAGCCATTCGTTCCAGTCAAAAAATATTTTTTTGCTGTCTAGAGTTCCTGTGTCTTCCAGCGTTCTGTCCGATATCCTATGGAACTCGTCATTTGCCCGCACGACAAAATCCGCTTCTAATAAGTTCATCATATTTACTTTTTTTGCTACATCTACAAGAGTGTCTTTCATTTTTGCCCTTAGCATTATGTTGTCCCAGACTGCATCCCAGCTGCCAGCCCATTCCTTTACATTTCCTGCTATGCCCTTGAGGATTTCACTATCGCCATTAATTAGCTCATCAGTCGGCTCTAACTGGTCAGTTCTTGTGTCATACTTCATAAGGTCTACAAATCCGTTTTCAAGCAACGGGTCATTTTCCCAGTGTTTTCTTACTTCTGTTATTTGTGTTACTCTTCTCCATCTGTGCAGGCCGTCAGGGCTTCTTATTGGGTTAGCAACTATGATGATGTCGGTTGCCTTAAAGCTTGTCCTTGGAACCTGTAAGTCATTAACAACTCTGTCAAAAACCCCGTAAGGGCTGTCTCCATGTATAGTTCCTGCTACGACATTTGCTAAAGCTCCTACTCTCATTGCTTCGTATAACGCAAGAGCTTCCCTGCTCCTTATTTCACCTATAATCAAAGCAGAGTCGCCCATCCTTAATGTGGTCCTAATCCCTTCATCTGCAGGCACCTCTGATGTTCCTTTTGTCAAGGCTGCTGCTACTTTCATAGGCTGTATGTTATACCCTAGCTTTCTCAACGATGCTGTTGGAAGCTCTAATGTGTTGTGCGCTATTATATTCTCGCAAACAAAGCTTTCACATTCTGGGACAGAAATGTCATACACATAGTCCTCAAAGTCTTGCGATATCTCTATTGACTTAACTTCATCCCAAAATATATCTGAGCTAGCAAGATTTGCTAAATTATTCTTTAATTCGCTGTCAGGCATCAATTCAACAATCTGCGAGAGCCTCGTTCTTCCAATGTCATTACTCCTTAAAATATAATCCCCATATTTGAACTCACGATAATTTTTTTCTATCTCTTTTTTGGCTTCCAGGGGAAGAGGAATTATATCGGACGTATCATGCGTGCTTATTTTTGCGTATAGATTTGTCAGCTTTGCTCTTTTATACTCTTGTAAAAACCCTATGCTTTCATTAAATTTAACAAAATCTTTTATTGTGCTGATGCTGGCATTATAAGTCCCGTCTTTTCTTAGCGTTCCAATCCTGAGATTAATTCCGAAAGCAGCTAACAAGAACTGCAAATCCTTCAGAAGATTAATTGAAGCAAGCGGTATAACTAATTCCTTGTCTGAAGCGCACCCATCTCCTGAGAAAATACCCTTCAAGACGAAAGATATCTGCTCTTTGGAAAGATTATAAACCCAATCTGGAATTCTTTTTGTGTATGCGTCGCCTTGCAAGTTGAGGCATTCCCTCATCATAATTTTAAGAGGCTTGGAATTCAGCATATAAGAGACACCATCAGAATGCAGTTTTCTTTTGATATTGAATTTTTGCGCAACTTTATCAAATATGCCTCTGTCTTCCAAGTCATTACAGAATATTATTACGGAACTCTTATCGTAACAGCCATCAGCTATCCAAAGGCCAATAAAAGTAAGGAAATCTTCTTCAAGCCCGATATTTGCGGGAATTTTTGTTATGCTGTTGTTATAAGAAAAGTATATATCCTTTCCTATTCTTAACCCCAAGTTGATTAAGGCAGAAAGCACCGGCTGCGGCAAAAATCCCCTTTTAATCCAATTCCTGATTGCTGATTTTTCATATCCTAGCTCCTTTCCAAACTTCTTAATTTCATTTTTGTATTCTGAAATTGCTTTTTGAATTGAAGCTCCATGGAAATAAGTTTTTGATATTCTGACAATCTGATTAAGCAATTCTAAATTTTTTATTGGCTTGTTATCCAGACTTATAAACCTAGGCACAGCTATATGGCTGCCTGCTTTAAGTTCATTTGCCTTAACTTCTATTATTTTAGCTTCATTGCTTAGCCCAAAAAGAGAATGGTCCCCTGTAACTTTTATAACCCTGCCAGTTCTTGTTTTTATACTGTATACTGGCTTCTTAACTTTATGGCGTATAAATTTGCTTACATTTGCAAGTTTTATCTTTCCTTCTTTGTCCATAGCAAAGACTTTGATATTTTCCGGATTTCCTGTAACTTCGTGCTCTATTAAACTATACCAGCTTCCATACCTATTAAACATACCATCAACTAAACCTGCAATAGTTGTTCTTTCTATCTTTCCATTTCTGTTGATGCAGAGGCTACAGTCTCCCGTAACGCTATCTTCAATCGTTAGTACCCTGTACTTTCGCATTAATTCTACAAGAATTGACCCCAATAACGATGTCTTTCCTGCTGACCTTGTGCCTGCTACAAGTATTGTCCTGCTGCCATCTATCAAGAAGCTAATCAATCCGGCTGATAATGGATTTATCATGCGGTTGTTGATGAATAACGGCAAAGTCCATGGCATGTCCCTATGCCTTCTGAATGAGTATGCCAGGCCCAAGGGATTCAGCGGAGGGCCTACTGCTGCAACTCTTGCGCGTGCGGTTGCCAGCTCAAGCTCCGTATCCAGTATCGGATTTGCTTCATCCAATGGCCTTCCCGAAATAAGGCGGAATTTTGTTGCCCATGATTCAGCTTCAGTTGTAGTTGGAATTATGTTTGTTTTGCAGTCACCATAATCCTGGTGCACAATAAACATGGGAACTTCCCCTATCTGGTTGTTTACTGTTATGTCCTGCACTTTTTCATCCTGCAGCAAAACTTCTATCAATCCAAAGCCTACCGTATACCTCACAAGAATATTTGCAAGCTGCTCTGTTTCAGAGGAAGTCATGCTGATATTTTTCTCGGCTGCAAGCTCGTCAATAAGGTCTGAGCCTACATTATAGAAAACCTGCCTCATTCTTTCAGGATCAATGAATTCCGTTCTTCTGGGCTTGTGCTCTGCCATTATCTTCCTGGCAGTATCCAATATTTCATATTTTTCCTCGCTCAATTTGAATTCTGGGGGAATTATATGGTATAAGTATTGCACAGTTTCCGGAAGCTCGAATATCGTAACCTCAATGTCCTTTCCAACGGTATAGCTGTCTACCTCTTCCCCTTCTGCAGGATAAGTGGCCATGATTTTTGTGAACATAAAATCTGGCCTTATTATTGCAGCAAAACTTTTCCTGTATATTTCCCGGTCTCCTACTTTATGGCCCGCTACGTATGGTTTTGCCAATGCAATAACCTTTGTTTTCTCGAGCAGCTTTATTATGTAGTCCAAAACGTCTGCATACCTGCTTGAGCAGCTGATGTATGGATTATCAACAGACTTTTCTGCTTTTATCCTTTCATCTCTTGCAATCCTTATAAGCTCTACATAAGCCCCTACTGGATCTGACCTTAACAAATTGGATATTACATTCTGCACATTCGCGTACCAAGCGTTAATCCATCTTGAGCACTTGGTATCAGACAGAAGCGTATTGTAGCCAAACACGTCTTTTCTTCTTGTCAGCTGGCTATATAACCTTGAAATCTCCTTCAGCATCTCGGTCTGAATAGAATCATACTCATAATTTCTTTTTTGTATAAAAACTATCTTTGTTGCGTCTTTTACCTCTATCAGCATGTCGCATGTTTTTGACATAACCATTGGATCATCTTCTATCGAAGGAGTATGGGGGTAATCCTCTAAGTTGATTGAAAGAATTACATCATCCCCTTCCCTTATGACATCATATGAAAAGGGTGTTTTGGTTTTGTCGAATAAGGCCATTAATTATTTCCCTCTTTTTTTGATTTATTTTTTTATTGTTTATTTTTTAATGTGTTTTTTATTTATTTTCTTTGTTTACTGCTAATTTTTATTGGAATTTTATTATTGAACAAATCGTTATGCTTCGCAATTTTAGTGCGAGTCCTCGCTGTCTTGCCACATCGCTCGGACTCGCCTATTAATTACTATCTTTTCTGGTTTTTTAGCATATCGAGGGCTATCTCAATCAAATGCGACTTATTCCTGTACTTTTGCCTGTCTTCCAGCTCTTTGTCTATCCACTTTATCAGTTCTGCATCAATTGTCGCGCTGATGGGTTTTTTCATTATATTATAAAATATATTTTATTTATTTATTAATATTTTATGGATTTTATAATATAATAGTGGAAACAATATTTAAATGTTTTGTTTTTAGTTAATAATGGTAGAACTTAAAAGGAATTATTCTGACCTGTTCTCAACATAAATGCTGAAATTAAACTCTAATTGGGCGTCTTTGACTTTAAATATTGGATTTAGAAGCCTTGGCGCGTTTGAGCAATCTACATCAATAAACAAAGTCATTTCTTTGGTGGATAGCGGCGGCACAACAAAATCTTTCGGATACTCAAATACCAAATTTTCTGCATTTTCTATTAAAAACTCTATATTTCTGGCAACATTGCTGTCTTTGTTTTCAATGCTGATGATAAAACCTTCCCTATTATTGCACTTTATTGTCATATTATTCGGTATTTTATCAATTGCAATGTCAGACTTTTTTGAGTATGCATAGGCTTGCCCAATAATATTTTCTCTTGGCAAAAACCTTTCTAATCTAAAACTAAACTCGTCTTTATCTATAACATCTATCCTATCATAAGGCTTGTTAAATAAAAAATAAATTGAACTCGCCAAAATTACTGAAAATAAAATTAAAAATATAACTTTGCTGTTTTTATCCATAAGGCGTACCTCTTAAAAATTCAGTCGGGGTAGTTGGAACCAAGCCAAATTCTCCGACAGGTTGCAACCATTTTTTAAATACATTAAGCTTAGCATTGCCAGACTCTTTTAAGTATATAGGATTTCCTTCTGTTTCATACAAAAGCTCCCAAGGATGCGACAAATATATATTTAAAAATGAGTCTTCTCGGTTAATCTGCCAATCCAGCCTTACGAAAGACATGCTTGAATTTGAGAAAATTTCATAATTGCAGGATGCGTCCAAATTGCAGTCAGGGTAGACATCAGGCATTTCATTATCTGCCAGTAAACCGTAGCCAAATAAATAATAATCCGGCAAATAATTTTCAGGCAGGTCTAAATATGGTGCCCTGAACTGGACTGGGTCGTCATTAAAAGCATATTTGAATACTTCATAGCCTTCTCTTATGGTTTTCTCTCTGAAATCATATGAGACTTTTTTTATGTTTGTATGGTACATGGTATGCAATCCTAAATCTATAAGGCCATTATTTTTGTATTCTAAGACCTTACTTATGAGTTTAGGCTTAGAAGCAATCGCTATAATTGAGTTTCCTGTCATATGCCAAGCAACTGGAAAGCCATACCTGTCAATAAACTCCTTGAATAATATATATGTGCCTTCTGTTGCGCCGCAGTAAGGATAGCAGGATGGATAAACTATTTTCCCATCTTCTTTAATTGCAGTGGTCCAAGCTATTTCAGCTGATGAGTAGTTCCTTATCCAATAGTCTTCCGGCAATGTGCAGAAACTGCCATAACATAGCCTATCAAATAATAACGGATTTATACCAATAGTTGAAACATTTTCAATAGCAACATCCACGGCATTAATGTAATAATCGGAGTTTTCAGGCCTGTCCGCCTCATAGTCCATAGTAAACCCAATATACCTTTTTTTAGCATCTATCCTAGAATCCCAATCAATTGTTTTATCAAAATAAAGCCTCTTTACGGCATAATCTTCATTAAACTTATTATTCATAAATTCGTCACTAATAATTCCAGACACTAAATATAAAAAGTCTGAATTGGAGATATAGCAATCATTAATCTTTATGGCAAGCGGAAATTCATTTTTTTCTTCAAAGAACCTCAATAATTTTTTGGATGCCTCTTTAATGTCTTCTATTTTTAATGTGCACTCGTTGTTTGTTATAAAGTTATGATTCTCGCCTTTAATTGGCTTTATATCGAAATTCGATTTTCCGGAAATATATTGTATGAAGAGCAAATATGCGGCAGAAATATCTATGGCAGATTCGTTTATAATAGCATATTTTGGAGGCTTATTGAAAAAATCAATATAGTCGCTGTAAAAATTAGCCGCCTTTTGAACATCTGATCTTTGTATAGCAATTGCGTTCAATGAAAGGATTAGTGTCAATAAAAATGCAATTAAAATTAATTTCATAAAATCAAACTAATGTTAGCTATATAAAAAACTTTCTTAAGAAGCGTAAACAAAAATCAATAATTGCCAAAAAATGATTTTACCCTGTCAGAAACAGTTCGTTTGCTTGCTAGCCAAATTCTGCAGATGTGATATACAGCTATAATTGAAATTACAGCAAGAAAATAAGAAATTAAAGAGTCCAATACGCTTTCATAGTTTAATATGCTCAATAACTTATAAATAAATATGTAATGGACTAAATACGCAACTATAGAAGCTTTTCCAAATAAGATAAGCACATCAAATATACTATTTCTTTTAAATTTTTTAAGTAAAAATCCTATTAGGCCAAATAACAGGAAAGACAGCCCTATATAAAATAATTGATAAGAAGAAGATCTGTTATAGTAATCTATTTGGTTAATTGAAAAATGCAGGAATATCGAAATTAAAGTAAATATAATGCCTAGCGCTAACGAAACCTTTATCACTCTTTTTTTATTTAGTTCCAACAAAAAATGTGACAGGACTATCCCAAATAATGCAATTGGAAGCAGGTTTGAGAGAGAGAAAAATCCCCTAAAGGCAGAATTCAAAAATATTGAAACCGCATTTGAAAATATATCAAAGGAAATCAGGTTTTCAGGAAAATTCTGAATGGCAAGCCTATTTTCTATAAACTGCCTTAAAAAAGGCTGCGCTAATATTATGGCCAAGCTTAAAGCAGCCAGCACAAATTTTGAGCGGAATAGCAGAATTACCAACGCGGCAACTAGGGTAGCAAGCCCGATTCCCTGAATAGCTTCATTCCATATGTAAAATGTCTTAAATCCGAACACAAAAGTGGTAAAAAACAGGCTTAGCAGGATATAACCGCCATATCTTTTGATTAAGTGCCAAATAACATCCTTTTTCCCTGCATTTTTATTTAATTTTCTTGATAATGCAATATAAGCACTGGTGCCGCTTATAAAAGCAAAAAAAGCAACCCCGGTTCCATGAATCGGCATATTAAAAATCGGAATATAATATGGAACATCTTTATAAATGTCAACTTTTGCAAAGAAATCAAAAATCTGCCAGAATATCATCTGCAGAATTGCAAAACCCCTGAAAATGTCAATCGAGTCTATTCTCTCCATTAAACCTTCTCCAGAAACAGCTCAAACTCCTTGTCCTTGACTTTTTCCTTGCTGCTGAAGGGATGCTTTTTGCTCGGCTTCAGCTCGGAAATTTTTAGAATCTCGGCTCCTACCTTTTCCTTTATTGCATTGTGGAAATTATTTAGGGTGTTTTTCATCTCCCCATCAGTCTTTATGAACAAGGAAATCCTGTCTTTTTTCTCCAATCCTGCTTTTTTCCTCAGTTCCTGTATTCTGCGCATCAATTCACGGGCATAGCCTTCCGCTTCCAGTTCCTCATCGATGTCTTTGTTTAAATAAACAAGCCCCTTTTTGAAAGCGCCTTCAATATAAGGAGCAGGAACCTCTCTTGTAACAATTATATGCTCCTTTACAATATTTATCTTTTCTTTATTTATCATCAATTCGTACTTTCCCTCTTTTTCTATATGTGTTAATATTGTTTTAGGGCTTTCAGAAGTAAGCTTTGCTATTATTTCCGGTGTTTTTTTCCCGAAGTCAGGTCCAAGCTTTGAATAGTCAGCTTTTACCATCAGCTTTATTCCAGGCAATGACTGCTGAACACCAATCTCTTTGATATTTGCCTGTGTTTTTATAAGGCTTTTAAGCTTTTCAACAGCCTTTATTGTATTTTCATCTTTTGTAACAATAACAGCTTCCTGCAGCGGCCATCTTATGCCTAGGTTTATTTTTTCCCTCAATGAAAAAATTGCTTGCAGCACATCGCTTATATCATCCATCTCATTTTCCAGCTCCTTGTCAATTAATTTTTCATCGCATTTCGGCCATTCATAATGGTGTATGCTTTCTCTTTCCAAATTAAACTCTTTTTTTAGGTTTTGATAGATCTTTTCAGTTATGAATGGAGCTATAGGCGCAAACATCTTTAGTGTTTCAATTAAGACATTATAAACTGCGTACAAAACAACTTTCTTGTCTTCCCCTGCAGATTTGTCCCTCGTCAATTGGATATAAGTCCTGCTTAGCTTTAAGAAAAGGTTTTCAACCAGCAGCGGAATTTCATTTAATTTATACTCATCAAGAGTCTTTGTAGTTTTTCTTATTGTTGAGTTCAATTTTGAGAAAATGTAGCTTTCTTCCAATGAAAAGCGATCTTTTCTTATCTTAATCTCTGATGGGTTAGTGCCAGAATTTTTCGCAAGGTCTATAACATAATTATGGAGGTTCCATAATACTGTTAAGTTCCTGTACTTTACATTCATATCCTCAAAATTATAATTTAAGTCCAAGCCAGGATTTGTTCCGGAAATCATGTAATACCTTAAAGTATCCGAGCCATATTTGTTTATGACCTCTTCTGGAAGGATATAGTTGCCCAAGCTTTTTGACATTTTTCTGCCCATTGCATCATTAATGAAGCCATGCATATATACTGCATCAAAACTTCTTTTTCCCATGGAAAGCATGGAAGCTACATGGAGCAGATTAAACCAACCCCTGATTTGGTCTTTGCCTTCCAGTATAAAATCAGCCGGGAAATATTTTTTTAGATCATCTTCATTATGGGGGAAATCTAAAGAGTTCCAAGAAACGGTTCCTGCATCTACCCATACATCAAGCACATCAGGAACCCTCTTGTAAGCTTTTCCATCTTTTTTAATCTTTATTTCATCAATCCAAGGGATATGCGGCTCTTCCACTTTTTTTCCAGATAGTTGCTCAAGCTCTTCTATTGATCCTATAACAATATAATCATCCGGATTTTCAACATTGCGCCATATTGGTGCAGGGGTTCCCCAATACCGTTGTTTTGATATTGAATTATCCCTTAAGTTTTCCAGCCATGAATTGAATGCATTGTAGCCTGCTTTCGGGACCCACTTTATCTTGTCATTTTCCATGATTAAGCTTTTTTTAATATCCTCAACTTTAAAGAACCATTGCTTTGTTGTCCTGAATATAACCGGCTCATGGCTTCTTTGCCCATGCGGATAGGAATGCTCTACAACCTGCTGGGCAACAACTGCATTTTTTTCTTTTAAATGCTCAATAAATTTGACATTGTCTTTTATGGTGTGCATTCCCGCAAACTTTCCCATGTCATCTGAATAGATGCCATCTTCTTTTACCAGATTCCATGCGGGAATATTGTTTCTGTGGCCGACTTCATAATCCTCAGGGCCGCAGCCCGGAGCCATATGGACAAGACCGGAACCAGAACTTGCGTCAACATACTCCTCGCTCATAACCACAGTATGTGTTTTCGGGTGCTTTTGCTTTATTTTATTATAATGCTCTTCTAATTCACCATAAAGCGGATGCACATATTCGATTCCTTCCAGTTTTTTGCCTTTGAATTCTTCCACAATCTCGTATTTTTTTCCTGCAATTCCAGAAATAAATGAATTAGCAATGTCCTTTGCCACAATCCAGTATTCATTATTAACCTTACATTTTACATAATCTAGGCTAGGATTAACCATTATCCCCAAATTAAATGCGATTGTCCATGGAGTAGTAGTCCAAATTATTAAGAACTCACTTTTTTTGCCTTTAACCTGCATCTTTACAAAAATTGATTTGTCTTTAATGTCCTTGTATTCGAGCTCATGCTTTGCCAATGCTGTTTGGTGCTCCCAGTCCCATGCCATTGACCTTAATCCCTCATACAGCCTTTTTTTTTCATGCACTTTCTTGACAAGCCACCATTCCCCATCTATAAATTCTTTTTTTACAGACTGGTATGCGTTGTCAAAATCCATCCACACGCCCAGCCTTTGAAAATCCTGGTTCATTATTTTCATGTTTTTGATGCTTAAGTCTTTGCACGCCTTTACAAACTTCTCGACACCGAACTTTTTTATGTCATCCTTTTTCTTTATTCCAAGCTCCTTTTCTGCAGCATTTTCCGTTGGAAGGCCGTGCATGTCATATCCCGCTCTATCTAAAACATCAAAGCCCTGCATCCTTTTATATCGCAGAATAGAGTCTTTTAGGGACTTGTTCCATGCAGTGCCTAAATGCACCTTTCCTGAGGTATAAGGGGGCCCATCTAAAAAATAGAACTTATTCTTGCCCCTATTCTTGTCTTTTGCTTTTTCATAAATTCTGTTATCCTTCCAAAACTTCAAAATTTCTGGTTCCTGCTTTAACGGCTCATATTTTTCCATTGGATATAAGAAATTGTCCTTATTTTTAAATGTTTATTAAATATTGGAGTAAAACATCAGGAACGAGAAAAATTAATTACCTATCTTATTAAATTCTTCAGGAGTGATTATTTTAATTCCTTTGAACTCTTTTAACTTTAATAAATGGATGTCCTGTGAAATTATATAATCTACATTCCCAGCTACAGCAGTTTCTATGAAAATATTGTCTTTTGGATCATCTTTAACTATGTTTATTCTTTCTTTTGGCTCTACAATTATGGAATTTCTTATAATTAAATCAATCCATTCTTTAATCACATCATCTGAAAGTATGATTTTGAAATCTTTAAGAACTTTTATTATTTCTGAAACTGCTTCCAAAGAAGTGACTAATATAAATTTATCTTATTTCCAATTGAGTATGACTTTATTAGAGGCACCTTTCCAAAAAATGCCTGAAATAAATATATTCGTGTCCAGAACTACTTTCATCTTCTAGCTCTCTTAATAGCACTTTCAACATCAGCTTTGGTTAACCCTTTCTCTTTTGCAAACTGCTGTGTTTTTTGAAGCAATTTGTCAAAGTTTTTGAAGGAAGGCATAGCTACTTTTTTTAATATAACTGTATCATCTTCTCCTACAACGATAAATTTTTCTCCTTCCTTCAATCCTAGTCGTTCCCTTATATCCGAAGGTATAACTACCTGCCCTCTTGAACTCATGCTTGTTATTTCCAGTTTTTCTATTTTGTTTGCCTCCTAATAAGAATATCTTACTAGTAAGAGTATCTTATATATAAAGATTGCGGATTTTGCCCAGAAAAATTATTGAAATTAACTGCACATACGCAGACTGGTTTATATTTTGGGTTTTGAAATGGCTATTTTCCTTTGTTCTTAACGATAGCACCTTTGGCTAATTTTACAAATGTTTTGCTTAGGTCCATCAGAATTCCCTTTTGCTTATCAAACAATTCACCTAGCTTCTGCTTTTTCCTGAGGTCCTGCTCAAGGAGCATCTTAATGTCCAGGCTGAGCAGATTGCTGTTCAATAAACCATTATGCAGCTTTTCAAACTCGTCAATCTTGCTTTTTAAGGAGCTTAATTCAGAGATTATTGTCTTTATGCTGCTGTATTCGTTGTTCAGTACCAAGCTTATTTTTTCCTTAATTTTTTCATTGTTATTTTCCAGGCTTGATCTATTTAATGATTCAATATTTAGGCTTAAGTTGCTGATTCTATCAATTATTTCTCTTTTTTCCACTATTTCAGAAATCAAAATGCGGCTTTGCAGAAAGTCATGATTATTTATGTGCATGGAAATTTCCAGATTAAAAAATGGGCTTTGCTCCAGCTCTTCAAATAGGAGGTTATATTTTGAAAGGCCTTCTATTTCCTGCTTTATTTCCTCGATGCCCTTGCTTTCAATAATTATCACCTTTTTTATAAAATAGATGTTATGAATAAGCTAATATAAAAAGTCTTCCCTTTATTAGTTGGTAACATTAGTTCTAGGACGAAATTCAGTCTGTTCGCTTCGCTCACCATTTTTACACTCGGCGAAATTTTTTCCTGCCACTAAAATTGTGAAGCGAATTGAAAAATAAGATATAATAAAAATTGGTTATCCGTTTACTTATTCTCTTAATCATATATAATAAATAATATTAAAAAAATCCTTCCAGCTTTTTCTGCTCTTTGCTTTCCAGCAGCTCTTCCTTGCTGCATCCAAGGATAGCGAATATTCTCTCAACAGCCGGAACAACCTGATTGTTTATGTAGTAGTTAGCATCATATTCCCCATCATGGACTTCATCAGGCAGCTTTGACCGGTTCCTTATTATGTCGCTGCCCTGCGTCACTATAAATTTTATCATAGAACCTGGGCCTACATTTATTCCCTGATTCCTCAGCCTTTGCGCAACTGCAACATGCGGGCCTTTGTTGTCATAATCCGAAATTTCTTTTTGCAGCTGGGTGCGTATTATTACTTTTTCCATAGGTATTTTCTTGCTTCTCAAGTCTTCAATGACTGTTTTTATATACCTCAATGCCTTTTCATTGTCATGCTCTTTTAATATTATCCCAAGAACATTTTCCTGGGCTTCCTTTGCAATTAGCGACCAATTTCTTCTTACGCTTTCAAAACCCTTTATTTTTAGAATCCCCCTTTCGTCAAGGAGAGCATATTTTTTCTTTGCCCCGAAAGCGCCTATTTTTGCCGATACAAAAATTCCAGCAGGATAGTAGCCCTCAAATTCAAGTTCCATCAGTCCGGGAAGCTCCTGATTTATCTTTTCTGCAAACCGTTCAACATCTTGTTTCGTTTTGCTGTCTAAAGTCAAAAAAATTGAGTCGGTATCACTATACAGGACATTAAATTCAGCCTTTTCAGCCTTTGCAATGACATCTTTTATGTAATACCTTCCATAAGCTGTTGTGGCTTGAGCACATTCTATGGAGTACCATCTTGCGGCAAAAAATCCCAAATAGCCATAAAAAGAGTTTGCTAAAAGCTTGATGCTGTTTTGCCTTGCATCGAGTATTGCAAACTTTTCGTTTTTCTCATCTTTTATTATCTCTTTTATCCGCATTCTTCTTGTTATCAATTCCTCTATTAATGCAGGTATAAACCCTTTCTTCTTTCTGCAAAACCATATGCTGCTGTTTTCCAGAGGAGCTTTTTCAGTTCCTTCGCAACAGCTGCAGTTGATGGTGCTTGGACTTATGTTATGCGAGCCTATTATAGTCGGATACAAACTTCGGTAGTCAAAGACAACTATATGGTCATACAATCCGGGTTTTGGCTCGAATACAAAAGCTCCCTTGTATGTCTGCATCCTTCTTTCCATGACTTCATCATTTGTCGGCTTGTTTGGAGCTATTTCATTAAAATTAGGGGACTGCTTCAATAGATACCATTCCACAAGCTGGGAGAATCCTGCGCGGTTCACATCATAAATCGTAAGTCCTGTAATCTTGACCATCTCGCTTATTGTAGGAAAGAGCTTTTCAGAAAGCTTATATGCCAATCCAGCATCGTTGAGGTTGTATTCGCAGAACTTATCTATCTCTTCCAAATTCTCGTCCCAGTCTTTTGAAAGCTCATCAAGGTTAACATCATGCTTCGTTTCCCCTAGCATCTCAGATGCGACCGCTCCAAGATTATAGGTTTCAGTTTCCAGAGTTCCAGAAACTATCTTCCTTATGAATTTGAATATGTCCAGGTGAGTAATCCCTATTATCTGTGCTGTTGTATCTTTTCTGCTTTCTATTTTTAATTCTGAAAAGTCAAGCCCCAAATCAAGATTTATCCTGTATTTCTCTGCGCGGATTTTTATGTACGGCAGGTCAAAACCGTCTGAGAAATAGCCTGTAATTATATCTGGCCTGTAATTTTCCACTGTCTCCTTGAACTTTTCTATCAATTCTGCTTCGCTGTCAACAAACTCCACATAATCGAGGTTAGTTTTAAAATACTTCCATACAAATACTTTTCTTAGTTCTTTGCCGTACAATGCAATCATTATTATAGGATTCTTTTCAGGCTCTATCCCCTTATACTGCGGGGTGTATGTTTCAATGTCGACAGAGAGCATTCTAGGGTTTATGTAGGTTTCTGTGGAAAACTGCTCTATTCTTTCTGCCTTGAATGCAGGAACCTTGAGCCTCTGGGTTGTAAATTCCCCCTCTGCTTCATATAGCGTTAAGGGAACTATATTGTTATCAATCATATACCTCTTTACGAATAGAATATCATTCTCGTTAATAGACTCAATGCTTTCCCATTTTTTCAGCTCTTCCCTAATTAAAGGTACATTGCTTGGAAGCTTCGTAAAGACCTTTATTGCGCTGACTTCTTTGCCTAAATATTTCTTTTTTACATGCTCTATTTTGGTCACTTCGCAAGATTCATTGTTCCTTATTATCTTTAGAGCATTCAGCTTTTCTGATATATCTGCACCTTTTTTTGGTATAACATAGAAATACGGCTCAAATTTGTCATAAAGAATGCATATTTGCTTGTTGTCATCTGTCCTGCTGAATAAGTGAATTACAGGTTTTCCATCCATAACCTTATACATCACATCTAAAGGATAAAATCTTATTTTGTCCACCATATTATAATGGTATGATTTAGCGATTTAAAAACATGCTGGCGATTTATGATGATTTGTAGTTATAAGATGCATTTAAACCATTGCTTATATCTCTTGCAAAGAGCCATTTACCACCATTCTTTTTAAGAAAATCCAAAACATCTTGCTGGGCCATCTCATTTTATTATCTCTTGCTCTATTATACTTATTGCATTCATTGGCTTTTCTTCTTTATCACTTAACGAAACAGCTGTCAACCAATCGTTCATAACGCCATATTTTAACATGGTTTCAACGCTTGCTAAAGCTAATTTTAAATTTGCAGCCAATAAAGGAACATCAGCTACAGTAACAATTAAATCTGCATTTAAGATAACGCCTTTATTTAATGCCCTGTCTATTAATTCTACAATTCCAGTGTTATTGTGCTTCATTTTGGACAAAAGAATACGGGGCAAAAGGTCCAGCAATCTGAAATGAAAATACTTTGCCCTCTTTTCTTTCCAATGTTCTTATTATTTTATCAAACTGCTGTTTGCCTGCTAATATGGACAAATTCAGCAAAATATCTTTTTCTTCGTCAATTGAAATTCTTGAATTGCTGAGCATTGCATCTTCGCTTATTGCCTTTATATCAGCATAAAATTTTTGCTTAAAATTATTAATCTTGTTATGAATAATTTCATCAATCTTGGATTTTACCTTTGCTTGCAAAAGGTATTTTAGCCCTATGCTTTTCCCTTCCATATTTTCTTCGCTTTCTTTTACGCCTTCATCAGCAGAAATTTCCTGAACAAGATTGTCTTTATCATAGTAAATCCTGATGCCGTATTCTTTCTTGCCTTTTATACTGCCCCATACCTTTTCCAGCCTTCCCTTCTCATTCTCCAGCCATTTTTTGAGGTTAGCTTGCGAAGTTGTTTCTGTTTTCTTGATTATGGTGTTGAAGTGCAAAGGTATTACACCATTAAAAACTTCAATTGCCTTGTCTAAAATATTATTATGGGATATTATCAGCTCCTTTATTTTGCTTGGTTCTTCAGGGGCATAAGGCTTTTCTTCGCAGTCATGAACCAAAGCGCTAAATTCCCCTTGGTTTATGGCATAAACATTTTTTCCATCAATTCCTTTTTCTTTCCAATCAAAATCAAATCCAAACTTTACTATTCCGTAAACATATAATGCTT
>JACPJP010000024.1 GCA_016187495.1 Candidatus Woesearchaeota archaeon | reverse complement strand
TGTAAAAATGTGGTGCGGGAATTTATCTGTTGGGATTTTTTCCAAATAGTTTTTTATTGGCTCGTAAAATAGGCTGATGTTGTGGAATTGGTTGTTGTATTTGATGCTGTGGAAGAGTAGGTAGAGCTTTGCTTTGTGGTATTTGAATGTGTATGGCTGGATATGATGGAAAGTTTTTGAAAATATTATGTTTTGAGGAGTATATTGTTTAATTGCTTCATTTCTTAATTTGTTGTAGGTGCAGATGCTTTTGTATTCGCTGAGCCAGTTGCTGATGGTTTTTTGGGAAGGCTTTATCTTAAATCTCTTTGCAAGCCTGGTAATGATTTCAATTTGGGAATAGCCAAGATTGTAGTATGAGATTGCATTTGAGATGATGCTTGCTGGATATGTTTTGTTTGACTTTTGCAAGGTAAAAGTTTTTCTGCAGCTTTTGCAGAAGTATCTTTGCAATGTTTGGAGTTTTTTGCTTTTTGTGCCGTATTTTTTTATTTTTTAGAGGAGCAATTTGGGCATGCTATCTGGCTTATTTCTGGATTCATTTGGATTATACTGCTGCCGGCGAATTTAAACTTTATGTTTTAGCAACACGATTTTACTACGATTTTAAGCAGAAAAACAACATGAAATTACTAGTAATCTAGCAACCTAATTTTACTGCGGAAAAGCTCTTTTTGGGCTGGGTTCTGGCTGAAAAGGCGGAAAACGGGCAGTTCGGAGAAAGGGTTAGCTCACAGTTGCGCATTTCCAAGTTCTTGCTCCTGTGCATAAGCATATTTTTCCTGCGTTTCCTGCTGTTGTATTGCCTCTTAATTCTCCTGCTGTGCAGGTGTTTGTAGTTGCGTTGTTTGTTCTTAAACCTCCGCTAATATCTACGGTTACGTTTGGAATTGATATTCCGATGCCGAGGTTGCCGCATTAAATTGAAATAACTAGTTTATCCTTTCCTTCTGGATACACCTCAACCTCTTTTCCTTTTTTCAAATTTAAAAAGTCTATTATTTTTTTAGGCAGCCTTATGTCCAAAGTTGTTCCAGACTGGCCGATCTTTGTCTTTGTTTGCAAGCCCCAAAGCCCTTTCCTTTTTGCAGTTTCTGTCATTTTTTTTGAAACTTCTTCGTCAAAGAAAGTCTCGCCGCATTTATCGCAAACCTCTGCATCAAATTCCCCTATGCTTACTCCATACAGCTTATAATCTACTTTTTTCTTTGCTAAATTCCCCTTTTCGCATATGTAACATTTTTCTGCCATATAACTCACCTTATTCTATTGTAACTGTTTTTATGATGTACTTCTCACCTCTGATTTTATAACAAACGCCAACATAGCCGTATACAGATTTGAAGCCATCAGTCTGCTTTATTTTTGAGCCTCTTTTTATAGCTGTTTTAATCTGCTCTTCATCAATCCCCCTGTCAAACATTTGCTGCCTTGCATGGATTGTGATTATAAGCTTCAAAATTATCACTTCTAATTATCTATAATTACTAATAAGTATTTGTCTATTTAAACTTTTCGCTTTTCATAAACCGCATGCAGCGGGAAAAACTCAAAGTAATTGTTTTCATCAAACCATGCAGCTTTAAAATAATATAAAGGAAGGTTTAATTTTCTGGACAAGGCTAATGCGTAAATTGTTAATTGCTCTATTGGCTTTTGGCTTTTTGCATCTGGCTTGTAATCTAAAATATGAATTAAGCCATTTCTTATTTGCAATAGATCTATGTGGCCTGTGATTGGGGTTGTGTAATTGATTAATGGGAATATGAAGCCTTTTTGGTTTCTATAATATCCAGCATCCCAGTTTGTTAAGTAGATTGGGACTTCAACTGCTATGGTTGTTGAGTCGTTGATTAGGAAAAAGTTCTGGATTGCTTGATGCCTTTGATTGTTTGTGGATGCCAAGTTTAGGGCTAAACATGCTAATTTGCATGCGAGATCGTTTTTTGATTTTATTTCTATTTTTATGTGCGGGAATTTTATTTGTGATGCTCTGTTTTCATTAATGCAATGTCCCGTACCGTCGTTGAGAATATTTTTATTTATTTCATTGCTATTAACTCTTTTATTAATCATTGAGTCAAAATTACCTTTATTGGCAACATCGGCAATGGGGCAACTTGCGATTTCATTTGAGTTTGCCTTCTTATCATATGTAAAAATGTGGTGCGGGAATTTATCTGTTGGGATTTTTTCCAAATAGTTTTTTATTGGCTCGTAAAATAGGCTGAT
>JACPJP010000023.1 GCA_016187495.1 Candidatus Woesearchaeota archaeon | reverse complement strand
TTTATTGACAAGGGCAGAAGCCAGTTTTGGCTTTTGTTTGATGTAATGTACGCCATAAAATCACCTCTTTTGCTGACGATAATTTTGTAATTTATAGACGAGAACTAGTATTTATTTGTTGTGAATTGTGGGACAGGCTGAAGGATTATAATAATAATGATAATAATTCTTATACTTAGATAAAGATATCTAGCTTCTAATTGATTTTCTGAAATAAAATTGTGGTATTTTTCTCCTTTACTTATCGCTTTTGTTATTTTAACTCCCTTTATCCTTTCAATCCACCAACAAACAGGACAGAAAAGATAAGATGCTATTTCGCTTGATTTGATTATGTTCATAATGGAAGAAGAGTAGATTGATTATTAATATCATTCTATTTCTTTTTCCTCTTGATAATTTCCTTAACCTTCTCAGCAACATGCTTCGCGCTCAATCCATACTTCTCATAAAGCTCTGCAGGTTTTCCGCTTTCCCCATATTGGTCTTCCATTCCTATCCTTTTCATTATGCATGGGTAATTTTCCCCTAAAACCTCTGCAACCGCGCTTCCTAAACCCCCAATTATATTATGGTCCTCTGCTGTTATTACGCAGTTTGTCTTTTTTGCAAGGCTCATTATTAATTTTTCGTCTATCGGCTTTATTGTGTGGACGTTAACAACATAAATGGCTATGTTATCTTTTTTTAGTATTTCCGCTGCAGCTAATGATTCGTGCACCATCGTCCCTGTTGCAAATATAACTGCGTCTTTTCCATTCCTTAATATTTCCCCCTTGCCAATCTCAAATTTGTAATTATCATCGTGAATTATTGGCAATGGATTTCTTAACAGCCTCATAAAGCTTGGGCCATGGTAAGCGGCCAATGCATGGACTGCTTTTTTTGTTTCGATGTAATCGCACGGTTGTAATACAATCATGTTTGGCAATGTCCTATAAATTGAGATATCCTCTATAGCCTGGGCGCTTTTTCCATCCTCTCCTGTAAAAATCCCTGCATGAGAGCCTGCAATTTTTACATTCAAATTGTTCCTTGACACTATGTTCCTAACAAATTCGAATGCCCTCTCGCTAAAAATCGCGAATGTGCTTGCAAATGGTATCTTGCCAGAAGCAGCAAGGCCTGCAGCTGTGCCTATCATATCCTGCTCGGCAATGCCCATGCTTATGAATCTAGAAGGGTCAACTTTCTTTATGTAATCGCTTCTTGTGCTGTCATTTAAGTCTGCATCTAGCGCAACTACATTCTTGTATTTCTTTGCAACTTCTGCAAGAGCGTCTCCATATCCTTCCCTTGTTGCTTTTGGCTCCATTTTTAAGTTAAATTTTCTGAATTTTGTTTTTTATAATAATGCCAGTTAATTTCTATTTTGTTGCTTCGCAACATATTTTACTTAATTCTTCCATTGCCTGCTTGAACTGCTCGTCATCTGGGGCTTTGCCGTGGAACTTGTAGTTTAGTTCCATGAATGAAACTCCTTTGCCTTTTATGGTATTTGCCACTATAATAGCTGGCTTTCCTTTTACATTGCCTGCTTTATCCAGCGTCTCGACAATTTTTTCCATATCGTGCCCATCAATATCAAAAGCCTCAAATCCAAAAGATTTCCATTTGTCTGGAGCAGGGTCAATGTTCATAACATCCTTCGTTTTTCCAGTCTCTTGCACCTGGTTCTTGTCAAGGATGACAACTAAGTTGTCTAGCTTATGATGAGCTGCTGCCATCGCGGCTTCCCACACAGCACCTTCTTGAGATTCTCCATCCCCAATCAGAACGTAAACCTTGTATTTTTTATTGTCAAGCTTTCCTGCTATAGCTATGCCATTGGCAAAGCAAACACCCTGCCCTAGGCTGCCGCCGGCAAAATCAACTCCAGGAGTTTTAAGCTCTGGATGCCCCTGCAAGCGGCTGTTTATTTTCCTAAACGTCTCAAGCTCTTTCATTGGAAAATAGCCTTTCATGGCCAAAGCCGCATAATATCCAGGAGATGCGTGGCCTTTGCTCAAAACAAACCTGTCGCGATCTTCCCAATTTGGATTTTTTGGATTTACCCTTAATTTATAGAAGTATAACGCTGCAAGTATGTCTGCTTCGGACAACGAGCCTCCAGGATGCCCTGATTGAGCCCGATGCGTGATTATCAAAGACTGCTTCCTGATTTCGTTTGCTATCTTTCTTAGTTCCGATACACGCGAAAATCGAAGATTTTCGGTGTCCTGAAAATTTTTAATTTTCATGATTTTATTTTTATCCATTTTTTAGAGTGTATTCTATAAGCAGATGTTTTCATTTTATAAGCCTTTTGCTTAAAATTAAAAGCAAAGAAATAGTTCATTACTTCTTTAAAACTTCCGCAGCAGGCTTCATCGTCTTCCATGCTATATTAAACAAGTTCTCTAAAGCGCTTGAAAAGAAAGGGGTGTTGACCCATATCCCCACATCATAAGTAGGATGAACGGTATTATCATCCATTATCATGAATATGATCTCTTTCCCGTCAACAATTACAAATCTTGCTTTAGCATCTATGTTTCTTACTTCTGCAACACCGGAGATGTCTTTTACAGCTTCTGAAGTTTCTTTAGTCAATGGAGCCGCAATCCTTATTTTTACCCCGCGCTTCTTCAGCTTCTCAAATGTCGGCTTTAAGCCCTCTATTTTTCTTATCAATCCCTGAGAGGTCGTCATAATAGATACCGATTCCTCAGCATTCCTTATTGTTAATTCTAGGTGATTGTATAGATTATGGCGCCCTTTTAATGATCCAGAAAGGTCTGCAGGCTCGACAAGCTCTACTCCTTGAGTATGCAGTGTGTTTAATTCTTCAACAATATCTGTTTTTTTCAAATCCTCCAATCTTGTGATTTGCTCTTTTGCTTCCTCATGAACGTTTTTCTTGACCCTTTCCAAAACCTCTTTAGGTGGAACAGCAAGATACTTAATTGGCTTTCCCAATTTCATTACAACAAACCCTTTTTTCTCCAAGCTTTCAAGAACATCATAGCTCCTGCTTCTCGGAACATTTGCTATATCCGAAAGCTCTCCTGCGGTAGAAACACCTCTTGATAATAATGCAGTCCATATCTTTACTTCGTATAAATTCAAAGAAAAATACCTTCTAAGCTTGCTCAAAAATTCTTCTTTTACTATCATGAAAACCAACCCCCTTTTTTTTATTAAAAGGGGACAAAAGGATTGATACTACTATTAATATGTTACGTTTTTTTACCCCAATGCAGTGCTTTCACTTGCATTTAGGCATATTTATTTTTAACTTATAAGTTAAGAAAGATTATATCTAACTTATATATAAATATTTGCAAAAGTTTTTATATTTTCAAATAATTCTTATTAATACTTCCAGCCTTAGCCAGGTAAATAGATTCTGTGGACTGCACCACTTTTTAGGTAGATACATATTTATAGTACTAATTAAAAATAGGATTATGCCTTTATTTCAATACCTTGAAAACATTAAAAATAATATTATTCATTACATAATGTTATT
This sequence comes from Candidatus Woesearchaeota archaeon, assembly GCA_016187495.1. GTDB lineage: Archaea > Nanobdellota > Nanobdellia > Woesearchaeales > GW2011-AR4 > JACPJP01. Next base: position 12,970 of record JACPJP010000023.1, on the reverse strand, counting down.
CCTTATAGTAATTTTAGTGGCTGGATTATTCCTTAATTTTGGATTTGAGGGTATTAATACGATTATGCCAAATTTTAGCCTTCAGTCTATAAGATTAATTATGTTTTCATCTTTCTTAATAGTATTACCATTAGTTATTATCAAAAATGCGCTTCTTCGGATAGTGGGTTTTGTAGTACTATTCTTATTTTTTTTAAATTTTGAAGCATCGTATGGTCATTACGACGAGGATGTTGAGGGCTTTTTCATATTCTTTTCGCCGATTGTACATCCAGTAGTGTTCCTATTGTTCCTAGGTCTCGATTATGTCAAAGAAAAAAAGTCTACTAAAATTCTCTTAATCATAACTTTTCTCATTCTTTTAATAGTGTCTATATTTACAATTTATATGAATATAAAAGTTTGGAACGAATATAATTTCACGGAACTTAACGATAGGGAATTAAATGTTGCCACAGCAGTTCAGAATCAAGACTGCGAAAGATTAGAAGGAATATTTTTGCAAAATAAATGCTTTCTAAAATTAGCTATTGGAACTGCAAATCCTGACTTATGTAGTAGGATTTCTGGTTCTGGGAGTAAACTTTATTGCTTAAAGAAAATCATAGTACCATTTAATCAAGAACGTATTTGCTCTTATTTTAGTGGTAAGGAAAAGGATGATTGTGCAACCCATGCCATCGGGTAATTTGAAGATATAGATACTTAAATTTTAAACAACGGAATTCCACCAATTCACGGGTGGTTTTTGATGAAGGGCGGTGAGTGGGGACTGCAGGGTGGAGGATTATTTCTTAAGTTTTTGTTAATGCCCAAAAGTGCAATTCATTGAAAAACATTAAGTTTTCAACAAATAAGCCCCAACTTCTATCACAAAAAGATAGTACTATTATTGTAATGAATCTCCAAAACCTTATGACGATCTTCCTCTTTCAAGCTTTTCCACAACGTTAGGATCTGACAAAGTGGATATATTGCCGTATTCTTTTGTTCCTTCTGCTATTGATTTAAGAACGCGGCGCATAATTTTACCGCTTCGCGTTTTTGGCATGTCATCTGTAAATTGGATTTTACTTGGTTTTGCTATCGAACCCATTTTGTTTGCAACATGTCCGGTTATCTCTTGCTTCAGATTTTCTGTTGCCAGTATACCTTTCTTTAATGTGACAAAGGCATAAATTGCCTGGCCTTTGATTTCGTCTTGTATTGGTACAACTGCCGCTTCTGCAACTGCCTTGTGGCTGACAATGTGGCTCTCCACTTCCGCTGTTCCAAGCCTGTGGCCAGCTACCTTAATAACATCATCTAAGCGCCCCATTATCCAAAAATATCCGTCCTTGTCGATTCTTGCGCTGTCTCCCGCTAGATAGATATTTTTGAATTTTCCAAAATAGGTTTCCCTATATCTTTTTGGATTGTTCCATATTGTGCGCAACATGCCTGGCCATGGCTTTTTTATTACTAAGTAGCCTCCTTCGTCTGTTTTTGCTTTCGTTCCATCATCTTTCAAAACATCTGCTACAATTCCTGGAAAGGAGTGTGTTGCTGAGCCCGGCTTTAAGGGTATTGCTCCTGGCAAGGGGGTTATTAATATTCCTCCGGTTTCTGTCTGCCACCAGGTGTCAACTATCGGGCAATGTTTGTTTCCGACAACATTATAGTACCACATCCATGCCTCCGGATTGATTGGTTCACCAACAGTCCCTAATAATCTCAAACTTTTAAGGTTGTGAGATTTTGGCCATTTATCCCCATATACCATTAATGCCCTTATTGCTGTAGGTGCAGTGTAGAAGATAGTTACGTTATGCTTTTCAACTACCTGCCAGAATCTTCCCGGATTGGGGTATGTAGGAGCGCCTTCATACATCAACGATGTTGCTCCATTTGCTAAAGCGCCATAAATAATGTAGCTGTGGCCAGTAATCCAACCTATATCAGCAGTGCACCAGTAAATATCCTCATCTTTTGTGTCAAAAACCCATTTGAACGTTTGGTAAGTGTATAGCAGGTATCCCGCTTGAGTATGCAAGACGCCTTTTGGCTTTCCTGTTGTGCCGGAAGTATAAAGAATGAATAATGTATCTTCAGAGCACATTTCAACTGCCTTAAACTCATGATATCTTACTTGGGACATTTCGTCATGCCACCAATGATCCCTTTTATTTTTCATAGAAATTTTATTGTTACATCTTTTTACAACAATAACTTTTTTTACCGAAGGACAATCATTTAGTGCGGCATCAACATTTTCTTTTGACGGTATAACTTTTCCATTCCTGAAGCTTCCATCTGAAGTTACTACTAATTTGGCCTTGCAGTCATTAATCCTATCCTTTAATGACTCTGAAGAAAACCCGCCAAAAACTATTGAATGTATTAGTCCTGTGCGAGCGCATGCCAGCATTGCTATTGCTAACTCCGGAATCATCGGCATATATAGACATACCCTATCTCCTTTTTTTAGGTTATGGCTTTTAAGAACATTGGAGAATTTTGAAACCTCGTCTAATAATTTAGAATAGGTGTATTTTTTTGCCTGGCCGTCTTCTGCTTCCCATATTATTGCTATTTTATTTCCCCTTCCTTCCTCAATATTTTTGTCAAGGCAATTATAGCATACATTTATTTTGCCCCCTTCAAACCATTTAAAGAAGCAGCCATTTTTTGTTAATATCTTATTCCATTTTTTAAACCAATGCAATTGTTCGGCTTTTTCAGCCCAAAATTTTTCAGAATTTTTTATGGAGTAGTTGTAGATTTTCTTGTATTCCTGTATGCTCTTTATATGGGCATTTTTGCTGAATTCCTTTGAAGGCTTAAAGACTCTTTTTTCTTTTAATAAGGATTTGAATTCATCTTTCATTTTATTTTTGTTTTTATTATTCCAATTTTTATTTTATTCCTTTTGTTAATAACTAATCTTATATCTTAATATTGCAGCTATTCCCCCTAAACCGTCCAATTTTTTCCCTGCCTCGTGTTCGGAACTTATTATTGTTATCTCTCCTTTTGCGCTATCGACGGTCTTCATTACATATTCTATCTCGTCGTATCTCTCTTCCATCCTTTTTTTCTGTATAAATGTATCTGTTATTAAGAGGTGCTTTACTGCGCCTGCTTCCGCCGCATTTCTAGTCTCTTTTAATCCGTAAGATGCTAGGCTATTTTTTGATATTTCTGCAAAAAGCTCTTCTACTAGCTTGTACTCTTTAGCTATGCGGTCCTGCTTTAGGGCTTCTGACGTTTCCGGCCTTTTAATGACTTCATTGATTGCATTTTCTCCTACAGAAGAGCATGTTGCCAAAATTATTTTGCTTTTTAGCTCTTCATTTTTTATCTCTTTCGTTAATTCCTCTTTCCAGAATGCCGGGCTTGCGATTATGATTTTATTTAAATTGTATCTTTCATTGTAATCTTCCAATTGCCTTAGGATTTCCTTGTAGAAATTGCTTTCTACCTGCTTTGCATCTGCTTTCTTCGCCACATTGCCTTTAATGTCTACAAGCATTTGGTAGCCATATTTTTTCATCAATGCAAAATATGCCTCTTCCCGGTCATGAACGCAGATAAGTATTTTTGATGACAATTCTTTAGAAGATTCTTTTAATTTATCAAGCTGGAACTTTAGCCATTTCTGCTTTGTTATCTCAATTATTGTATTCTCCCCTATATTGAATGTATGATAGGAGCCCAAAGGCACATCTTCAGGTCCTTGCTTTACTATTCCGGAAATCCTCAGAACATTTGAGGTCTTGCTAAATTCTAATTTTTCAACTTCTATGAGGAGAAAAACTGCTTTTTTTTCGACTTTCTGCTTTCTTTGAGTTTCTTCCCCAATCTTTATCTTCCTAAGGGTTTTGCCCTTAATTAAGTCGCTTTTTTCCACAATTTGGTTTAAGTACCATAAATCGTCAACATTTTCAATTTTTACCTTGGCTTCCCCTTTTTTAAAATCAGTATGCAAGATTTTCATTTTCTATAATTTTTAATTACGTTTGTTTATTGGATTTTATCCTATGCGCACAACTACATCAGATTATTTTTTGCTATCACACTTTTAAAGCAAAACATCCTATTATCGGGTTTATTACTTAATGAATTGGGCATTTGATTGTGAATCGATTTAATAATAAACCTAAAAGTATAAAGTTGGTTGTGAGCTTTATTGTACTTATATGGCAATTTTTTCGGTACATTTAAACAATGAAAACTACGGTTTTCAAGTTTAAATGTCTGAAAATGTCTATGACATTTTCGATACATTTAAATATTATGCTTTTCATTTTTCACACAAAAGTAGCTATAATTATAAAAGGTGATAATTTTTGAGAAATGCCCAAAGCGGTGTCAATGCAGCGGTCTTAGTAGCAATTATTGCCGGCTTGATTATTTTGTATATTATATTTCTTCCAGAGGCTGAACGCGAGTCTATACTTGAAAACAAAAGCATAAGCAAAAATGGTGGAAAGGGCACATCAGTTGATGATGAAGATATTCTGTTAAGGGAATTCCCGGGAAGGCTTGATGATGTTGAGGGCGTTGTTGATAAGGCAATACCCAACGTTTTCCTTTTTGAAACAACAAATGCAAAGGAGATTGAAAAGATAAACCCCTTAGTGGTCAGGAACGGGTGGTTTGATAAAAAAGACAGGACAGTTAGTTTCGGCATTGATGATACGGAAAACACAGATAATGTGATATTATCTTTCAACGCCGGGAAATATGATGGGATCTTAACAATAAAGCTGAATAATGAGGTAATTTATGAGAATGATGTTGAATCTGAAATAGTTTCTCCAATAAAATTAAGCAAGAGCCTGCTTGAGGACTCCAATACGCTGGAATTTTCTGTTTCTTCTGTTGGATTTAGATTCTGGAAGACAAATGAGTACAACTTAGAAAATATAAAGATAATAGGGGACATAACGGATAAGAGCAAGCAGGAGAGCAGGAATGTGTTTATCTTAACAGCTACTGAACTGTTTAATATAGAAAAAGCCGACCTAAGGTTTGTCCCTTACTGCAAGAGCGAGGCAAAAGTGGGAGTTTTGGATGTTTTTGTTAATAGCAGGGAAGTGTTTTCAGCTGTTCCAGTTTGCGAAGATGCGTACAGGCAGCCAATACCATTGGGAATTTTGGATGAAGGCGAGAACAAAATTGTATTCAGGACTAACAAAGGAAGCTACAGCATTGAGCAAATCAAAGTGGAGTTTGTTGAAAAGGAAGTCAGGACGAAGGTTTATTTCTTCGAGGCAAATGAAAGCGTTATAAGTAAGATTAAAAGCGGAGATAAAGACGCGGTTTTAACTATAGAGTTTGCTGATGGCGAAAAAGATAAAAGAGCTGACCTTAACATTAATGACCGCTTATCAACTATAGACACCGAAAAAAAATCATTTACGAAAAAGCTAAATGATGGAAATGATCCTGATTTCATTCAAGAAGGGAATAATTTTGTTGAGATAAGGCCAAGAACAATGCTTGACATCGTGGAGATAAGAGTTGAATTGAAAGACAGATAATTTATAGATAGATTAGTAAAATATAGTTATTAAATATATTATTAATCATAATCACTATAAATCATAATTAAAGAGGTGGTTTGGGAAGAATTCTGTAGCTTTTGGGCCATACGAATAAAATGATGTTTCGAGGAAGATTAGGACAAGCTGGAAGTATTGGAAGGTTAGCCGGCAGTGTAGGAAGATTAGCTAGCAGTGTAAAATCTGGCTGGCAAAAAATACCGGGCAGTGCGAAGATAGGCGCAGGCGCTGGATTAATGACAGGTATAGCAGGAGGCGCTATTAGCGGCGCAGCATCTGGTGGCAGAAGCGTCATTGATGCTGGCAAGAGAAATGGGGCAACTCTTTTTGTTTTCCTCTCAATTTTATTATTCTTGTTTGATGTTACTATAGGGTACAAAGGATTTAATATAGTAAGAATAGGCTCTATTACAGAAATATTAAAGTTTGTTTCTTCCTTAGGATATGTAATAGGCTTATGGGCGTTCTTTTATTTTTTTGTGTCAAAAGAAAGGGATGTAAGGGCTTTGGCTTCTTCAATTATTGCCTTGATTATTGTAATATTTTCACTAACCGTTGCGTTTGGGTATGATCGTATAGTTATTTTGCACATTATCTTTATTTTAATTTTCTGGGTAGGGTTTATAATGCCCAGAGAAGATGCGGCCACAGCTAATATTTTACTGATAGTGCTTTTAATCGCCGATTTATACCTCTTTTCCATAATAAATGTATTTTCTCCAAGTCTAGCTGGAACATTGAAGGGCTTCCCTTTTTTATTTATCCTAACCATTTTCTTTGTCTATGAGCAGACTAACAGCAAGTTAGCGCTTATTTCTATATTTGGCGTTTTTGCTTGGTATTTTATTACAGCAGGCCCTGACTTAGCACAACATTTTGGCCTTGTAGATATAGAAGCAATAAAAACCGAGATACCGCCCCCAAAGGAGATGTTTGAACAGGCTAAAAAGAAAATTGTAGATGATACCATAAAAAAAATTAGGAAGAGTATTGATGCGTGGCTTTCTGAAAGGATACAATATGCCGTAACGGGAAAGGTCGAGGAAAACAAAGTCGAGCCTTTAGGCGTTTACCTGGAGAATGTGCAGTCTGCTGATAAAAAGTACTATGAGGACGAGGATGTTATTGTGTTTGGCACTGTAAAAGCAAGAACACTAGATGATCCTATCAATATTGATGTCGGGTGTTTTGTAAAGGATGGGGACAATAAAAAAATTGCTGATAAGATAGATCCACCGAAGAAATTTTCCGTCTTTACCTTGGAAGAGGTTGATTTCGCATGCACTTTTGGTAGTTGTAAAGGCCCAAGTTTAAATCTGAGCATTCAATGCGAAGATTTTTGCGATCCGCAAAAAGATGCTGGATGCAAAACTGTTGTTGACAGGAAAATTCTAAAAATTGGGGAAAATTCTATAACTACGTTTGCAGACTTTAATTTTGAAACGCTAGCATACCAAAAGGTGTATTTTATTAACAGGGAAAGGCAAAGGGCGATGGCGAGGGAAGGGCTAGACCCTTTTGCGGAATTTGATATTAAGGATAGAAATCCAATAGCTGTTTACACTAACGGTCCCGCTAAAATAGAGATGGGCACTAACAGCCCTCTAGTAGCGGTTAGTGATCAATACATAGTCCAACCTTCATTGGACGTTTCAATAGCAAATAGGGAGGGATGGCAGGGAAAAATAAAAAAGTTAAAAGAATTGGTCATATTTTTGCCAGAGGGAATGACAATAGATACTGAAATGGGGGGCTGCAACAAAAAATTTAAGATTTATGGTGTCAACGACTGCAAGAAAGATTCATGTGAGGATATCGTCAAGAAGGAGTGTTTAGATGTATGTGGAGGGTATGACAGCGGGAGCGCTCGTGATTCCTGCGAAAGAGAATGCAATGATAATTTTGTAAAATGCCAGAACTCATGTGATTATTTCTTCCGGGAGGGAGAGCAGAGCTATACTGGATACGCATTGCAGAATGCTTCAAGCCAAAGGGAAAAAGAATTTAAAGAAGGGCTAGCTGTCAGGTGCAGATTTAGGCCGACACTAGACGTTTTGGGTTCTTCTCCGTTTACAACAAAATCGTTCAGGGTAAAGATACGATACGACTATACTGTTGAGAAGCCAGTGAGCGTGAGTATAGAGGAAGTTCCGGGAGTGAAAGGCAGCAATCGTGATATAGGTACGAATTATACGGGTACAAATGAAATAGTTAGAATGATATATGATGTTGCTGGTGATAATGCACTTGGTGAGGTTATGGCTGTTGGTGCATACTTGGAATCTAGATGGGACCGTAATGCAGTCAATAATGGGCTTTGCAAGGGACCTTGTGGTACAATCTGCGGGTATGATGCACGAGGACAACCAATAATGAAAGAATATAGTTGCGGATTATTCCAATTTAATATCTGTGGCGGGATGGGCACACCAAGACCACCCTGCCAGTTTACGGATGAAGATCAACAATGCGGCTGCTGGCAAGAAAAGTTTACAGAAGAAGCTGTACTAATAAAACCAAACTTTGTTGATGCAAAGGCAAACTCTGAATCTACCCCAGGTACTCCTGAATGGTATTGTAATATATGGAGAGATGCAGAGGGTAATGCGGCAAATTGTGCGGATGGTTCAACGCTCGCAAATGTACAGAATGCAGTGGCTATGGTTCGAGGGTCTACATCGACAATGACAACATAATCTGCTTAAAATGAACAAAAAAATAATTTTAATAACAGGAATTTTGCTTTTATTAGCTATTACTGGGTGTAATAAATTCGGAAAAGGTGGTCAAACGCCGATAAGCGATGCCGATTTAAGGAAAGGTATGGATGGGCTTAAAATGGAGTTCCTCTCAAATGCTCCTCCAGAAAAGGTTTTTGCAGAAAGCGGGTTTCCGATTTCGTTAAAGCTGAAGAATGCAGGGGCTTCTGATGTAGAAGATGGAAGTGGCATAGTCGTTTTTGGATTCGAGAAGGCTTATGTGAACGTACCTCAGGAAAGGGTTTCATTTAGCGTCAAAGGCAAGTCTGTTTACGCCCCGCTTGGAGAGGATGAGTTTATTACTATAAATGCGAGAACAGGAGCAATAGGCACGCAAAGCGAGGAGCATCCAAGCTCAATATTTGCAACTGCATGCTATCCTTACAAAACCGTTTTGGGGGCTTCTGTCTGCGTTGACCCGGATATTACTGGTCAAAGAAGAGGGCAGAAAGCATGCACTGTCAAGGATCTTGCTTTTACAGAAGGCCAGGGGGCTCCTGTTTCTGTAACTAAAGTGGAGGCAAGAATTCTTCCACAAGATAACGGAAGGATAAAGCCTCACTTTTTGATTCATGTAAAGAATGCAGGAAACGGAGAGGTAATAGATCTAGGCAAAGTGGAGTCTGTATGTACAAGCGAGGCATTGAACTATAAGGATTTTAACACATTGGTTGTTAAAGCTTCCTTATCTGGTGTTGCATTGAAGTGCAACGCAAATGAAGAATCTGAATCTGTAACGGTAAGGCTAAGAGATAAAGAGGATTTAATCAGATGCACTTACGAAAAAGATGATGGCATAGACTCCGGTGTAGACGCTTATGCTGCTCCGCTAAAAGTAGAGCTGGATTACGGTTACACATTTACTATATCGAAAAGTATAATAATAGAAAAGGTTCTGACACATTAAGATGGCAAAAAGGGGAAAAATTTTAATAATAACTTTATGCGCCTTATTGCTAGTTTTTTCTGTCGCTGGATGCAACAAAACAGGGAAAAAAACGGATGGAACTAATTTTGTAGGAGGTCCCGATGGTTTAGTAATGAGCTTTGTTCCAAATTACCCTCCGGGTAAGATTATACTTACCAGTACAAACGAGCCTATTTCAATTATTGTAGAAGTAAAGAATAAAGGAACGTACCCTCCTCAAGGAGATAAGTTTAGCAATGGGGCTATTCATCTTAGCGGTTTTGATACATCAATTATTTCAATTACATCTTCTAAAAGTATACCTGAGATGGATTTACCTGCTGTGAGCAACATAAATCCAGGTGGTACCGATATAGCCCAGTTTGATGGAAATATTAACTCAAACAGCATCGTGGTAGATAATTACAACCCAACTATATTGGTTACTGCATGCTATCCTTATGTGACAAAGGCAGTATCAACTGTATGCATCGATCCTGAGCCATTTGATACTAAGCGGGAAAAGGTATGCTCAACAGGAAACCAAAATCTTCCAAATCAAGGCGCTCCTATCGCTGTAACAAGGATTGAACAGGAATCTGCCCGTGGTAAGATATACTTTAAAATTGCTATAAAAAATGTTGGTAGGGGCGATGTTTTATGGGGTACAGCCGACGGAGTAGCTGTAGTAAACAGATGCAATCCTAATCAAGGTACAAAATTGGAGAGAAAAGAGTTTGATAGAGTCAAACTGAAAAAGGTCAAGATGGGGGATTCGGATAGAACGACAAATTGCGCTCCGTTTATTGATGGTACTCCTAATAGGATAGGGCTGTTTAATGGCGAAGGTTTTGTAATATGCAGCTATGATGTTCCCAGTACAGTACAATCGGCTTATACAACCCCGATTGATATAGAGCTAGAATATGTTTATAGGTCGACAATATCAATGCCGATACAAATAAAAAGCCTAGGATAAAAAATTCTGTTATGTTTATGAAAAAAAATTTCCTTACTGTAAAAGTAATGGCGCTAAAAAAAGTCCTAAAAATCAGAAAGCCATAAAATTTATCAAGATTTTTTCATTTGTAGAGATTAGAGATAGTATTTAAAAGTGTAAAGTAATTATGAAATTTAACAAAGAGGATTAAAGACAGAAAGATTTAAATAAGAGTATTCAAATAAAATAATAGGGTTATTAAAATGCCAACAAAAAGAGAGTTAAGATTAATAGCATTTAGTGCAGTTTTCTTGTTATTTATAGCAGGTTGCAGTGGCGAAAAAACTCAAACAGGAGCCCCTACAACGCCTTTCCTTGGAGGAGCTGGCGGCTTAGAGATAAGTTTCCTAGAAGGAAATCCCCCATCAGAAGTTACTGATGGCAGCACTTTTTCGTTCCAAGCTATAGTAAAATTAAAGAATGTTGGGGAGCATGATGTAGCTAAGGATCAAATTAAAGTAAGCTTAATCGGTTTTTTGCCGAGCCAGTTTAATCCAAATACGCCCGATAATTTTGATGAAACAAAGCTTAGAGACAGAAATTCCCTAGACGACCTAACTGGAAGAAAAAGGGATGCTGAAGGGAATATTATAGAGCCTGTTGAAAGTTTTGTAACATTTCCTGAAGACGCCAAGAATTTTAATTTTAAAGACCAAATTGCAGGCAATAATATTTTCGTGTTTAGGGCTGATGCATGCTATAAATACCAAACAAGGGTAAAATCAGATATATGCATATTGCAAAGCCAGATTGATGTAAGTGAAGGTGCTATATGCAAGCCTTCGGAAGCAAAGGCTGTTTTCAGCTCAGGAAGTCCGATTAAAGTGACTTCATTCAGGGAGAATGTAGCTGGAGGCAATAAATTGCAGCTAAGCTTCGATGTAGACCATTCTGGTAGCGGTAACGTTTTTGATCCAACAACGGCGGCAGATTGCCCGAGGGATTCCGCAGGCAGAAGAGCAAAGGAAGACCAAGTTATTATAAATGTAGATACCGGGCTTCCTACTGCAAGCGGCTATCAGTTAAGATGCGTTGGATTGTCTGATGTTGCAGGCGCTACAACTGCAAAGCAAAGCGGAAAGGTCAAGCTCATTAGTGGCAAAAGAACAATAACTTGCACTTTAGATACGCCAGCGGCAAGAACAGATTTTATAAAGCCGGTAGACATAACAGTAGACTTTAATTACGCGCAGAATGCAGATAAAGAAGTATTAGTCAAGCATATTCTAACTAATCCTTAATCAACGGAGGTATGCTTAATTTCTTATTTTGAACTTGATAATTATTTCTTTGAGCCATAAAGGGCAAACTGGCTCAATAAAGCTTCCAATTGAATGAACTCGTCAGAACCTTCTGTCAATCTAAATTCAATTTCCCCGCATTTTTCCATTAATAGCATCTTCTTTTCATTATCTATACCCAAGTTAAGAATTTCCTGCTGTATTTGCTTTATTATATCAACTCCAGACAATCCATAATTAAGCATTACGTCCATTAGCTTGCTTCTTGCGTCAATAAACTTGTTTTGCAGGGCTAATTTTAAAACTTCGTCAATCTCCTTTGGCTTTGCAACAGATGCCATAGAATATACAATTTCCTCGTTAATGTCTTTGCTTATTGCGGCGCAGCTTTGCAGGACATTATTGATTCTTCTTGCATCTCCTTCGCTTATTATGTATAAAGCCTCTTTTGCCTTTTCATTTATCTTTATTTTTTCCTCTTTTTCTATGCTTTCTATTATTGCGAATATTTCCTTTTTGTCCAAGGGCTTGAAGCGGAACATCGCACACCTGCTTTGGATTGGATCTATTATTTTTGATGAGTAGTTTGCTGAAAGAATAAATCTGCAATTTTGAGTGTAGTTTTCCATTGTCCTTCTTAGAGCCTGCTGCGCTTCCCTTGTCAAAGCGTCGCATTCATCCAAAAAAATTATTTTATAGGGAACGTTTCCTATGGCTTTTGTCCTTGCAAAATCCTTAACCTTGATCCTTATTACGTCAATTCCCCTTTCGTCACTGGCGTTTAAGTCCATATAATTCTGATGCCATGAATCTCCAAATAAGTTCTTTGCTATGAGCAATGCCAAAGTCGTTTTACCTACTCCGGCAGGGCCTGCAAACAGCAAATGGGGAATATTCTGCTGCTCTACAAATGCCTTTATTCTTTTTACAATCTCCTTCTGCCCTTTTATTTCGGAGAAGTCCTTTGGCCTGTATTTTTCAGTCCAAATAGCGCTATCCATAGAATGCAAAGAATGAATGTTAATTTAAAAAAGTATTGATGCTAAATAATATCTTCTTCAGCAATGACCATGAAGTCTCCCATTGCTATTACCGCAGAGAAAGGTATAAGGATATGGCCTTCTGAATCTTTTTCCAGCTCCAGCTTGCTGGTGTATGCTGTAGGATTATGAAGCACTAGATGGATAAGCTCCCCTGATCTCGTTTCGAATATTAAATCCCCTACCTCGCCAAACCTCTTTCCGGTCTTGCTTACTACAGTCTTGCCTATAAGCTGCTTTGAGAATTTCTTGTCTTCTTCTGCCATGTAATACCCCTCACCAGTAAATATAGTCATTTAAAATAATGGAAGTTATATATAAACTTTTTGATACTGAAGGCGTTGCGTGGTTATTAGCCCGCATTAGCCAATTTCTCAAAGTAAGAAATCCTTCTTCTGTTATGCAAAATAATTCTAGCTGTTACTTGACTAAGCTTAGAAGCAATCCTTCTTTTCGTTATAACTCCATACCTACTTT